>CBDCYM010000001.1:0-39527 GCA_965224165.1 Methyloligellaceae bacterium
GATTTTAATCAGTCCACAACATATTACCGGGGTAAAGCGTGAGGCGTGACGCGGCAGAGCAGGGGAGTATGACGCGGCAGACTTGACAATATAGGTGAGGTATCCTCGATGCACGCGCGTGGCGTTCTGGCACATGAAATCAAGAATCTAACGTAATTCATTGATTGTAATAATTTAAATACGCATTATGCCATACACACCTTTGGCACCAGGCAGGTGGGGGGACTAAATCCCTATTTGATGTCTGGGAGCACAAAACCTAATTGTTCAGCTTCTTCTGCTTCTTGACGTGCTGTGACGACCCGTTGTGCGTGGGCGGAGCCAATCTTTTGCTTACAAAACGCTATAAACGCTGCATCGGCATTATCAGGTGCTTCATCTTTGCTGCGCGACCATTCCGACCATTCGCGATGCAAATCAAAGACTGACACACGGAGCTGTGCGGCGATTTTCTGCCCTTTATCGAGGGTATCGGCACGGAGAGGGATAAGATCAACCATATCAAGAGGGGGCACGGTATCTATCCGCTGCATCACGACCATATCGCCATCAAGCTGAAAGCCATATTCTGGGATATTTCCGTCGCGGATGATCTCTTTCAGATTGAAGCGAAACTTCTTTAGCGGTGCGCAAGTACCGACCTTAGTTTGCAGTTTCTCGATGCCTATCTTCCATGGTTCCGTTTTATTGCCGACATGTTTACGCGCGAGTTCATATAACCGCCGCTCTAAAGGTCTGCGTATGCGGAAATATTTCCGGTCAATCGATAAAACTTCATCGCTTTGTACGGAGCGAAATATCCATTCTGAGAGCTTAATGCGCACACGTGACATGCGGCCTTCATCCTCAAAAGGCGTTTGCTCGCCATCCTTCATTGATACGATTTCGCCCTCGTCAATTAGGCCAAACACTTTCGATGCTTTCTTTCCGCCAGTTTCAATGTCTGTTACCAATGTCGTCCCGCGCAAGCGATACAGTGCATCGCGAAACCGACGGTAGCCAGCATCATTGGTGCGCCAGTTACAGGCCACCATACATTCATGAGCTGAAAACTCGACAATTGGCGTGATTTCCTTTCCTGAGCCCGTTCTTTCATATTCGTTTTTCAAATGTACAAGCTTTGAAATGCAATAAAGCAGAATATCTTTATCGAATATGGTCGCTAGCCCTTTGCTCGATGGGCCAACAGTCAAACGTTTTCCGGTACTGGTGCGATAACTCAACTCCCGTTTGTCCGGTTTGGTTGCCAATGAAAATACCGGATGTTCCATTGAAGCTAGGTCATCCTTTGGACCAGTGTCACTCACATCAACAATAAAAAAATCCCGGTTCGGATATCGATCTGGTAAAAGTTCCCCCATGCATCTCCCTTTCAATTCGGGGTTTTATTGATTCGCCCCTTCAGGAACCATCTTCGCCTCTTTAGGAACCGATGCAAGAAAAAATTCGCCCCTTCAGGAACCAAAATTTGTTCGCCCCATCAAGAACCATGAAATGCAAGCATTGAACAGCTTATGGGCTTTGTGGATAACCCACCAAATAATAGCTGTTCAGATTCGCCCCTTTCGGAACCGAGATTCGCCCCTTTCGGAACCGAGATTCGCCCCTTTCGGAACCGAGATTCGCCCCTTTCGGAACCAAAATGTGTTTTTCATCCTTATTTTATATTTGTTTTCAATTAGTTACAGTGTTTCCAGAATCCCGTAACACTCACTAACACTATTCTAACCTTGTTTAACACTGGAGTTCCCACAGCAACCCATTGTGAATAACTAATCCTACGATAACAAACTAGTACCTCAAACTAACAAAACACCTACCCTCCGTTCGCTATCGCTCACTCCGCCCCGACACTTCGTGTCGGCCTACTATGGACGGCGCATAGCGCCGACTTAATTCACTATGGGAGCTTTTACCAACCCTAGGAAACACCCTAACTAAGTCAGTACCCAGACATACCGCCGTATTGGCTTGGCAAGGGAGCCAAGTGGCTTGTTCTGAGCTTAAATAATCAACCACTGCGGCAAATCGATAGAAAACACCGCCAAATGTAGCCACAGATGATCACAAAATGCTGTCTACAGAAAATTTGAGGGGAGGGACTGCTAAAAACTTCGCTTATGAGGAGGCTTCTATGGCCGAACAAAGTCTATTGTTCTATATGCTTTGCAGGATCTTGCTTTTTTCCCAGAATTCGCACAATCAAAATTCCGTATGATGTTGTTTGATAGTAAATAGAATGCGAACGATACTCATAGCGCAGCAAACCAGGTTGGATAAAGCTGTAATCATTACCCCAACTCTGATTTTCGGACAGTCTTTCAAAACGATTATGCAATCCAAGGATATAATCTTGGGCAACCTCAAACCCAAATTGTGAAATAGAATATTCGTAAATACCTTCGATTTCTTCTTCTGCTTTGTTTGTGAGCCGGTACTTTCCATCTTACTTTAGCTTATTTTCGACCCTTTTCATGATGTCAGGAATGGTATTCTTGCTGATACCGCTTTCCAGTCCCTCGACAATCATAGACCGCAACTCTTGTTCTGCAAGTCGGCGGTCTTGGTCACGGCGGATCAAATCACGAAAATATTCACTGTCATTGCCATAGCGACCACTTTCAATCTGAGCTTTTATCCATTCTTCCATCGCATCTGGAATGGTTATCGTTTTGCGCATCATTGCCATTGTCATTCCTTTCTGTGTACTCAGTTAGAGTATGATCAAAATATTACTATTATCATACTATGGCAATGATGGGGAAGTAAAGTATTATCACCCTATAACTGCAGGATTCCCCAGACCAAAAACAACTTCCTCCTGCATAAATCAATCTGTACACTGATCACTGTGGACGCATATTTTGTGCATCCAATCCGGTTTCAAACCCGGTAAAGACACGGCTCTTCAGAGGGCCGGATTGTACCGAAATAAGCCTGTTCCTTCGGGGCAGGGCGAATAAGGTGCACGCTTGTCTTTAGCGGTTTGAAGGTCCGGTCCACCAGAACAATAATAAGAAGGACTACACCTATGAAGCAGCAAAGCGATATTCTGACAAAAGCCCTTGATGATATGGAGGAAATTTGTGAGCTGACGCACAGAATTTCACAGGACACCAAAATATTAAGAAATCTGCTCGCAGGAATGGATGATTTTCAGGAGGCTTTAGAGAATTGGCACACCCGTCTGCTCAATTGAGTAGGCTAGCCTCGTCTCAGACGGCAAATCTTCGGCCTAATATTCACAATCTGGTAATCATGCTAAATTCTTGAGTCTGATATTTAACTGTATTTATTGACACGTGTCACGTTATAGGTTACACTATTATGATAGTATCGTTTAAGCATAAAGGATTGAAAAATCTCTACGAAAAAGACAATGCAAAAGGCATCAATCCTCAATGGTTAAACCGGGTCAAAATTATTCTCGCCCGTCTGGATGCAAGCAAAGAGCCTGCGGATATGGATTTGCCAGGTCTTGGCTTGCACCCGCTCAAAGGCGATTTGCAAGACTTTTGGTCCGTCAATGTGACAGGCAATTGGCGTGTGATTTTCCGCTTTGAAGACGAGGATGCTCACGACGTTGATTTGATAGATTATCATTAGGAGAGTTTAGATATGGCCATGAAAAACCCACCACATCCCGGCGAAGTTATTCGTGAGCTTTGTCTTGCTCCTTTGGAACTCAGTGTTACAGCTGCTGCAAAAGGCTTAGGTGTAAGCCGCAAAGCGTTGTCCGAGCTTCTCAACGGACACTCCGGCATATCACCAGAAATGGCTGTGCGGCTACACAAAGCGTTTGGTGGCAGTGTTGAAAGCTGGCTCACTCAGCAAATGCAATATGATCTTGCACAGGTCCAAAAAAATGCTGCATCTATCAAAGTGCAGGAATTCTGTGATTGATAAATGACCAAATCACGTGTGCAATTCAATTTAAGCGCTGAGCCAGATGGTTACGGGTTTTATTATGGCCAAGCTCAGATGGGCGATGATGTCTGTCAGGTCAATGTTCTACCACCCGCTGATCAGTGGGACGGTGACATCAAACTTGAAGGATATGAGCCGGACGAAAAAGCCTGGATCATCTATGCCGATAGCGAAGAAATCGCACGTGTGGAATCGCGGGAGGATATCGCCATGGCGGTGTGCCAACGTCTGGCACCTTGACCATTTGATCAATTGCCGATCATCCCTTTAGGCGTGTGGTTGGGACTGATCCGCTTCTTTCGTTTGCGCCGTGGCTTGGAAGTGTTTGCTTGATCAGCGCGGACAGCGTCAACTCTGCTCGACGGTAGAACGGGACGTTCAAACACATCCGGATCAATATTTAAATCAACCTCTGCAATCGGTTTACCGCCACAACAAAACACCATTTGATTGCCGGCACTATCGTAGCCTTTGATCCGCAGTTTCATCTCAACGCCGGCGACGCCGAGATCGGCAAGTTGCGCTGCGATGTGCTGGCTCACAGTAACGAGATCATGCGTCTTATATGCTCCAGGCACATGCATCAGCACGGATGGGTTTTTTGCGTCGCTCATTGCCGCAGTGTGCCGAACGGCCGTTATCCATCACAATGATTTTTTGGAATCTACTCACAAGCCAGCTGATCGGAAAATTCTTCATGATATTTATGTTGGATCCTCTTTTTCTGAAAAAAGGATAGGGCTCGTCCCTGTGGCTTGCCACAGGGAACAGGCTCTATGTCGCTAAAGGGGCAGGGGGTGCCCCAAGCTCACCGAACCCGGAAAAGCGGTTTCGGCCGAAGGTCACGATCCTTCTCGTATTCATAAGGTGGCACTTTGTGCGCCGCTTTGTTCATTATTTGACTAAGGTCTGCGACCTCGCGTCGGTCAAGTTTGAAGCCGGAGTTTTTTAAAAATGACGGTTTCCACCTAACGGCGGACCCTCCGCAATTTTTGAAAAATCACCGCCCAAGGCCCTTCCATGAAGGGCTTCGGCTCTTGACCTTTGCTACCCGCCTGTTCGCCACGAGGCAGGGTTGCATGGGCAACCCATTTTTATAAAAGAACAGCAACAATAATGGCGATGGTCATCGTGATCATAAGCCCAAACATCCAACGTGTTTGTGTCGCCATGTCCGCCCTATCGCTTGGAGTAGCCTTGCTTTCAGGATTTCTCTTGCTTCGCCTGATCTGAATAATAATCCAGATCATTCCCAGAATGGCGGCGAGGGTTCCTACGACGTAATACATACCCTCAAGAATGGGCATTAGGGATATTTCTACAAGCGAGGGAAATTTCAACGTGAATAAGTAAGCCTTGATTTTTACTCTTTGTGAAAAGACGGCAATGAATATGGCGATAATGATGAGAGCACGCATAATTGCTCTGCGGTTCATCCATTGGGGAAACGGCTTCTTGCTCATACCAATGGCCCCCTTATCGTTAGGTAAACCTCGCCTGTGATCGCAACACAGAGTGTTGCGATTAAAATAAGGTTCAAGTTTCAAAATGTCGGGAGACCGCTTTAAAGATACGAGGTTGCCTATCCGAATCGGTACACATTTCACCGATGCAAGGCGTTATATACGATTATGGAAATTTGTCAATAGAGATATCTCTATCGAGAGATGGCCTTTTCCCGTGCACGCCACTTACGGTTTTTTGCCGCCCCGTAAGCTCTTGTTGATGGAAGAGCTGTTTCTAGTTCTGCATCGGTGTACTCAGTTCGAATCTGAGTTGGCAGTTTTAGGTCATCTTCTGGATGGCGCCGTATCCAGTTTGCATAGGCGTCATAAAGCCCTGTATG
This sequence comes from Methyloligellaceae bacterium, assembly GCA_965224165.1. Classification (GTDB taxonomy): domain Bacteria; phylum Pseudomonadota; class Alphaproteobacteria; order Rhizobiales; family CBDCYM01; genus CBDCYM01. The sequence goes on from CBDCYM010000001.1 coordinate 5,774, forward strand.
GATGTCCTGAAGCATTGAGCGCAAGAGCGTTTTATTGGCCACTTCTTCCGGAAACGTTTGACGGATGAACGCCGCCGGATTGAGCCGCCCTGTCGCTTTGGTTTTTTGAGTGTTTTCAATCCAGGCTTGGCGGCCCTTGGCAATCAGACCTGCTACGAAATCCGGGTCTTTCTTTTTCTTTTCCGCGAAACTGGCAAAGACTTTTGCAACATTCTCTTGCACTGTCGGGGCAAGGTCTGGGTTTTCTTCAAGCAGTGATACTAAAGAATTCACTATATCTGTCAGTCGTTTATCTGGCTCCATTCCACCAGTATGTGAGCCTGATGGGGATTTTGCAACTTTTCTCTTAGATATATCGTCTATCCAAAAGCGAAACCCATCAAGCCCATCAAGAAGATGCTTTGGTTCTTTTTTTGGGGTATAGAGAAACGCATCATCCCATTCTATTTCCTGATGAGCTTCGTGTGGTCGGGCAATTGTGAGATTTTTAAAACGATCTGAAAGTTCTCTCAAAGCTTCTGCAGAGATAAATCCATTATAGATGATAACGTTCGGTGATGGTGGAAGATGACGAGATTGATAGTTGATCAATACTGACCTGTTGGGTGTTCCCACCACGCCTTCCTGTCTTTTTTCCATAGCTTCTAAAAGCTCGGCTAGAAGCCTGGGCGTGGGTGCTGTCATGACGAGCGCTCTCTCTTTTCCCATACAATCATTTTCTGAGCACAAATATCTGGAGGAGGTCTGGAGGGGGAACGCCTCCACCCACCCTATTCATGTATATGAATAATATCGAAGATGGTCGAGGTAGAATAAGAAAAAATGGGGAAAACTGCAAAAAGGCCTAATGGGCACGTTCGTACGATGAGCCGCTAATACAAACCTAGTCTTTCTTCCAAGATGTCGAGAAGTTCAACAGCCGTACCAGATCAAACGTGTTGTAATGTGTTACACTAAACGTTCGGCAAACATCGGGCAGTTTCCGGTTCTGCCTCTGCTTGGATGGTGCTGAAACCTCCGTCGTCACAACGCACCGTTCATCACCGTTCAACGCATAGGCGACCAGAAAGGGATCTTTCGCAATCGTCGCTAGCTCGTCGTCGGTAAGATTCTCTCCGTACCCTTCATCCATAATCCTCTGCATCAAACTAGGATCAACGTCTTCGTCGATCACTAATGCATCCTTCGACGCTCTATCCTTGCGCCACTTATAGAACGGATGGTCCTTGTCCGGTCCCTTGCTTACTTCTTCCCAATTTTCAATCGGGATTTTAATGTTGCCTGCCTCACCATGATGAACCAACCATTCCCAAAATTCGGGGACCCGATCGACCTCGTAGTAGTAGTCTTTGGCAGTGATAATGACGTTTGCGTCGATCAGATAAAGCATCACCCTCACGCCGGCTTAGAGTGAAGGAGTGCGTGAAGCGACCCAGTTTTTACTCCGAGTAGCTGCGATGCCTTGATCGGTGAGAGAACACCGTTTTGCACCGATCGTTGAGCCAAATTTAGCAAAGCAGGTCCCAACCGGTGCCGCTTGACAACATGACCACTGGGGCCTCTGCCAGCGTCAGGTGCATCAGGATCTTTCGTCCGTGACCGCAACCAATCCTGATAGAATCGCGCAGCCAATTGGCTATAACGATCGCCATCAATCGTATCATCTCGCAGCAGTTGATAGGCAACCATGCGCCGACTAACATTGAAGTCGCCGGCAGCGTTTGAAATCGCCTGCAACTGTTCGTCGAATCCGAGTGTTGCCAATGGTGCGAGCGCGCTAATATCTGCCTGCGGCAGCAAGACATGACCGGCCACATCGTTGCAGAATTTTTCAACGCGCGCTTCGAGCGAGCTGCCGCTTACGCCTGTTTGGCCTAGCCAAATGTGCGCGCATTCATGTAGAGCTGTGAACGACCAGGCTGCATGGGCATCATTGTCATTGATTACAATGAAAGGTGCAATCGGATCGGCTATAGCATAACCACGAAATGACATGCTTTTGATCTTCGAGTGATGACTGCCGAGATCCCCCAGCAACATCACGAACAAACCTGCACCTTCCAAACAGTTGCGCAAATAATTGAACGCTGCGCCAGCGTTGACTTGGCGGCGGAACTCCGCAATATCAAAGCCAATCCGCTCCATAATTTCCTGCGCAACTGTGCGAACACCAGTACGCAAATCACGCGATCCGACAAACTCTAGTGGCTCGGCTTCTTCGTCTTCCAGTAGACTTTTCACAACCTCATGACGCACGCGCACAATGCGGATCAGCGCATCAAGTTGCGGGTCGAAATCAAGCGGCGGGGCATTGGCTGCACGTCTGAAATCTTCGCCGCGCTCACCAGACGGTGGAGGCTTGCGCAAATAAAACGACACCAACGGTCGACGATATTTTTCAGCCATCCGCCGCAGTTGCGGACGAGATGGTTCGACCTCACCACGTTCTATTGCGGCCAGACGATCGGCTCCCGATGACGTCTTTGTGTCGTTGAGCTGGATAGCTTTCGCCGCCGCCTCAAGAGACAATCCCGCCGTCTCCCGTGCCCACACCAATATATCTGGGTTCACGACTGGCATTGCAGCCTCGATATGGTTGTGTGTGCCACGCCCATGTCGCGACCGATCGCACGGGCGGAATCGCCGGCCGCCAATCGCTCCAACGCAACGCTTTGTTGATGCTCACTTAATACTGGCTTGCGCCCGAACTTGACGCCGTTACGTTTGGCTTGGCGACGGCCGTCAGCAGCGCGCTTCACAATCCTGTCGCGCTCATCTTCTGCCATTGCTGACAGGAAAGCTAGAAAGCCGCGACCGATCGGTGTCGTCAAATCAAGGTGCGGCTTGTCCAGCACCTTCACGAAAGCTCCCCGATCAGCAACCCGCTGAAAGATCTTGATGCCATCCATCATCGACCGCGTTGCGCGATCCCATTCGGCAACCACAAGCACGTCACCCGTGCCCAATGCATCAATTGCCTTTTCGAGCTGAGGACGGCCTTTGACGGCCTTGCCGGAAGCCTTCTCACGAAATACTTGATCGCACTTCTCCTTACGGAGAGCAGCGATCTGTCGATCAAGATTCTGTCCTATCGTGGACACTCTAGCATAGCCAACCTTCATGGCACTGATTCTAGCAAATTCGTTTTATTTTTGCACCGAAAAAACGCACCATTCACGAGCCGCATAAAATCAGGGTTTTCTAGGATGGTGCAAATATCCTAAGTTCTGCACCACTAGAAAGCACAAATGTGACACTTCGCTTAGGCGAACTGTCACAAAATTTGCAGTTAGCCAGATTCCCCACCACGCAATCATCAAGCTTTGAGATGAACAGCGTGCGTGCAGATGATACGATCTACATTATTTTGTAACGTCAGAGCAGTTTTTCTATGTTCACGGTCATGCAGTAGTAGTAGGTAATTTTTCTATAATCTGAATAATTATCCAGATTAAACTTGCTAACCCTAGAGGAATACCAACAGCGTAATAAATGATTTCAAGTAGTTTTTGATTTGTGGGAGTTTCATTGCTTCAGCCTTTCCTTTTTACGCCAATAAAAAACGTATGAAGGCTAAAGGCCGATTTATATGTAGGCTCAGTTTGAAGTAGATGACAAGTGGTTTAGCAAGTTCCAGGAATAAATTAGGTTTAATAGTGGTCAAAAACCACCAAAGGTTTTTTTTGATGAGATAGCTGGTTTAATCTCAAAATTAACATGACTAACTATTTGTAATATTTGAGTTCTTGTGTTTATAGAATTGCATTCACTCACTTGCAATGATGAGGTTGCAGAACAAATCATATTATTGAAATTTTTTAGTGAATTGGGAGAATATCCGGATTTTTTCCTATTTGCCGTTTATACTGATTTTCATGAAAATTGGATATGCGCGGGCAAGTACTCGCAATCGACTTCCTTACAGTCAAATTGATGCCCTTAAAACAGAAGGCTGCGAAAATATTTTTATTGAAAAACAATCGGCTCTTTCCATAAAGAGCAGACCTGAATTGAATGCAGCCATAAGATCATTGTCTACCAATGACATTATCGTTTTTGCAGAATGGTGGTTGGCTACTCGATCTTTTGATGACGGTATTGAGATTATTCGGCGTATCTATTCGCAAGGTGCTATGCTCAAAGTTCTCGATCGGTCTTACCTTGATTTGACAACACCTTTAGGCCGAGAATTAGCTATGCTGCTGTCCTCTATTGCCGAAGATGAACGTAATCGTATTATCGGGGCGTGCTCAAGACGGACGTGAACGAGCGAAAAAACGTGGGGTACGCTTTGGCCGTCCCGAACGTTTTCCACCAGCTACCTTGGAGAGATTAGATATTGAAAGGCGTTTAAAGTTAGGCGAAAGCTGTAACTCTATCAGTGATATTTACAATTGCGATCACAAAACGATAGGATCCATTCGGGATAAGATGGGGCGTTCAATTCGCAAGTTCCGCACTTAATTTGTAACATGGAAACGATTGTAGAGACGAGTTTACGGCAAGCGGTGAAGTGTACGGCATTCCCACAATGAGCACCGCCCATTGTAATTGTCCCGCACACCCCCCATCCAGTGTGCTGATGCATCAGCACATAAGTCACCGACTTATAATCTGGATGAGTCCACTCAGTGTCCCAACGGACAATCAAGAGAATGCATTCTCCTGGGAAGGTCGGGAATTCAAAAATTCGGACAAAATATCCTCCTTTCTGATCCCTCTAATGGGACCTGCCTCAAGAATATATGGCGAGAATTAATATTTAGTTCCAAATTTTGTAACATGGAGCTATTCGGCAAGATGCAGCAACGTATTTGCAACGCTAATGTGCGGGGGCTTCGTCTACGATATCAAGACGATCTTCAATGCGTGTTAGGCGGTGCTTTAGTGCATCCACGTCCCCGCCAAGATTGGTCAATAAACCGTACAGCGCAGAGATGTTCTTATCGACAGCGCTTTGACGATCATCGAGCGCATTGAAGCGGCGTTGCACGCTCTCAAACCCTTCACGATTTTGTTTCTTATGGTCAGAAATTTCGTTTTCGATCCGCCGAAGCTTCTCTAAGATCAATTCCGCTGTATTGTCGTCTGTTTGTACCATGTCACTATTATATATGACCCTTTTTCAAAAAGCACGAATTATATACCAAATGGTACAAAACATTCCATTTTGTAAAAACACGGCGCGCAGATGATGCTCTATCGCTCATCAAGCCCATGCTGCTCATCATCACCAGGATGAGACGGTTTTCCTCTTTTATCCAGACATCTCCTTTTTGTTGTTGGGGCCGTTCAAATGCAGCCTTGAGCGCGAACCATCGCACAGCGCGCGTACGCTTTAATCCCTAAAGGGACGGACTCTGCAAGCAGGCCGCCCTCGGCAGGCCTCGGGTTCCGCTTCCGCTCTATCGCTGTGCTGAGAGATGGTCACGGGCTGAATGAACGGCCCCAACAACAAAAAGGAGAATATCATGACTTACGAAATACAAACCTACACACTCTGTCAGGGCTGGATCAATTGCTGGACAATCGATGAACAGCCTCAAACCTTTGCCACGCGGGCAGAAGCACAGGCCGAACTCGATACATTTTTTGACGGCATCACATCCGGTGAACGCGCAGCCAACCAAGGCTACGACAGAAAAGATTTTCGTATCGTCCAAACGGCAGATGCAGCATAAGCACAACCTCAACAACAACAAAAAAGGAGAATATCATGACGAAACAAATCAAAAAACCAACGCACCGCGTTTGCTACAGTTACAAGATCAGTGATGATCAAAAAGAACGGGTCACAGAAATTGGTGCCGCTTGGGAGCATAGGTCCGGGTTTTCACTTTCGATTGATGTCCCGATCACATTACGTGCCGGTGAACGTTTGGTGATGTTTGAAAACACCGAACAAAACTAAATCTCACAACATGGACGGTGCGTGATAAGCGCGCCGTTCACATCTTTCTCTGGAACCGCCACACACCCTATCGTCATGCTCGCTCTGGCAAGGCTAAAGCCTTCTCCACTGCGTTGCGACCCCTTCGGGGTGCCTGGCGCTGCGCGTGACGATGACGGGTAAGTGTCGGCTCCAGAGAAATGTCGATGTCTGTCTCACCAAAGAAATGGAAAGTGTAGATGCTTTAAAGTAGTTCTTTAGGACAAGGAGGAGATGCCCGATAGCAATTATACTACCTCCTCTGTTTTCTTTTCGTGCAGGTTGACACCAAGCGATTTTAAATTCGGGTGTATATGCCATTTAATTCTTTGCGCCCCGATGGGATTACTGTTTTCAATGAACAATATTTGCTTGTCTTTGCCGAGGCGCATGAGTTCATCAGCGTTGATTAAATTACGTTTGGCATCGGCTATGGTTTTGGTTGTTGTATGGGTTGATGACGACGAAGAATTGCCCTGACTCTGACCGCTGCTAAAGCCAGTGGTTATGGCATTGGCGATTGCTGAGGAAAAAGATTGTACCGTTGCAACACCGGCAAGCTTGGAAAAATACTCCGCCGTTTTTTCGTCGCGTGATCCAAAATATTGAATGACACCGGAATTGGCTATGAAGGACTGCCAACTGTTGCCATACAGACGTTCAAGTTGGTTGAGGTCTTGAACGATTCCCCATAGCTGCATGCTAAATCCCGCCATGAGGCTATAGGCTTGTTCCACGGCCTCCAATTTCCCAAGGGCGGGCATCTCATCGAGCATGAACAAAATAGGGTGTGTCGGTTCGATCTCGATATTGCGGGCATTGACCGTAATGGCCTGCTGCACTACGAGCCGCAGCCATCGGCTAAAGGGTTTTAGACGATCAACTGGCAAGATGAGATAGATCGACAACTTTTTGGTTTTCATGTCCTCAAAACTGAAATTAGACCGCGACATTGATTCTCGAATGCGCGGGCTATCTAAAAAATGGGTATGGGATTGAGCACACGCAAACACGCCGGCAAGTAATTTAGGGTCCTTTTGCATGGTGCGCTCAGCAGTGCTGGCGACAATGGGATTGGGTGACATTGCCATGCGTTGCAATTCTTTTTCCAACTTATCTTTGCCGAGCATCAGAAGGTCACGCACACGCCCCAGATTACGGTTTTGTCGTTCGTTTGGATCGGTAGCTACATGGAGAATGAGGCCCATCAACAATGCCTTGGCTTCCTCATCCCAAAACGGTTCCTTAGTGTTTTCATTTTGAATGACAAGCGCGTCTGCCAAGATCATGGCATTTTCGTTGATATCGTCGGGGATATCAGGGTCCAACCAGTCCATAGGATTGAAATATGCACGTTCATTGGCATGTTCGGTAACGATGTGCCACGGATCAACAAGCAGGATATTCTGGCCTTGCTGGTATCTGGCGGAGGCTGTGATCAACGCATTCTCCCCCTTAGGATCGATAATTAATGCGGATCCCTGATGGGTTAGAAGATTTGGCACGATGGATGCTACCCCCTTTCCGGCGCGGGTAGGAGCTACGGTCAAGCAATGCCGGTCGCCGTGGTAGCGGATGATTTCTTTTTCAACATTGGTTTTTTTTCGCACATGCTTGGGGGTTGGAAATTCACCTAGCCAGAATCCAGTTTGTGAAAAATGCCCCGCATCTTTGATATGTTCATAATCGGCCCATTCAGCCGAACCAAATGTTATTATTTTCCGGAACTTCGGAAATCCGAAAAAGAAAATCCATGCGGTGCTAAAGCCGACAAAGATGCTGATGAGTCCAAAGAGAACAGACCCGCCCCAACCGATATTTGGCACCAACACGATATACAAAGCCATTAAACCGAACAGAGCTAAGGCGATATCGGTAAAACGCCGAAGCAGGTACAAAAATAATACCGGTAGCGCCCCAGATATCAGTCCGATGATGATGGATGTAATGGCCCCGCCAAATTGCGTGATTTGCGTTTGGGTGAGCGATCCGCCAAAACGGGAAAAATCTGGTGCGCCAAGCCGACTTAAAATGATGACCGGAATAATACCGATGGCGAAGATGATCAAGCCGCGTTGGTAACCTGCCTTTGTTTCAGACAGGAATGGAGGCTTTGACATTGAAAATTGCGTGTGTTCTGGCAGTATTCGCTGTGGGTTACGAGTGCGTCGCCGCCGCGGTCTTTTATTAGGGTAAGACATGAGGAATACTTAAAGCAAATAGTATAGATGCACAATCTGCTGTTTTTCTTCCTGTGGGCATGAGACGCGAAAACGGTCCTGCCTTTGGGGGCGAGGACCGTCAATTTCGTTCACGGACTATCCGTCCCCGGGTTCCGCACTTGCGATCATGTCTGATTTCATCTGAAAAAATCAACAATTTTGTTCTTGATATCCTAGCGGGGTTTGGGGGCGGCAATGAGCCCCCAACGGATAAAGTTGCCTCGTAGAGGCACAAAAACAAAGGTGGGAAAAACCAAAAAACGGTCGGACGATGAGGGGGAAGCCACAGCAAAAAAGTAATAAAAAGTTAAGGAAAACGAAGTAGGAAGGCTGGTAGCGAGATATGTCTTGGTATACGTATACCAAAACGACTTCGCCGCGCTTCTTGCGCGGTCCTTTTCTTTTTCGGCATCCCGCCGTCAATCAATGGAGTTCAATTTGCCACGTCGCCGTGCCTCATCTGGAGATGAACTTCGCACTAAAGTTGCGAGTACAAAACTGACTCCTGATGAGTTTGATGATCTTGAAAACCGCCGTAAGGCTGCCGGCATGTCACGCAGTGATTACATTGCAGAACAGCTCCGCAAAGGCCAGGTTATAATAGAGCAATCAGAAGTCATGGACCCTGTTCTCTTGGGGGAGCTTCGGCGTCTTGCGAACAATTATAATCAACATGTCGCAGCGTGGAATTCAGCTAATCTTTCCGGGCGGGCCCCGCCTGTGCCTGACAGCCTTCAAAAAGCAGCCAATATCATCAACACGCTTATCAAAGATGAGCTGATCCGAAGACGCTTAAAAGCGTTTCCAAATGATAATCAGAGCCAATCTAATGACGCCGGTGGAACACGATCGCGGCAGCAGCTTCAAGGGGCTGTGCCTTTATCTCAATCACGATAAGGGCAACGCCAGCACATCAAATCGTGTGCGTTGGACCCATACCCAGAATCTCGTTTGTACGGATCCAGATGATGTTTGGTTTGAAATGATGGTGACCTGGCAGGACCGAGATTGGCTCAAAGAAGCTGCTGGTATCCGTAAAGGACCGCATGACAATACGACGCCCGTCTATCATTTATCTCTGTCATGGCATCCCGAACAGCAACCAACGGATGATGAGATGCGGCAAGCGGCAATTGATGCCCTTGATATTCTGGGGTTATCTGAGCATCAAGCTTATATGGTTGCGCATGATGATGAAGATCATCCGCATGTGCATATTGTTGCAAATATGATCCATCCCCATTCCGGACGTACGGCCAACCTTGGCAATAATTGGTATACGCTATCCCGATGGGCGCAGAAAATGGAGAAACGGGACGGTAAAATTTATTGCAAAGAACGGGTTGTCAATAATGCCGCTCGTGATGCAGGTCAATCCGCAAAACACCGGTCGCCGTCACGGTGGCAATGGTTTCAACAAGTTGAATTAGCCCGCAGCTTACGCAATTTAGATGCCTCGTTAAGATACGAAGAATCAATGCAGCTTGCCGAACAAGCCCTCGCTCAATCGCGGGCTGAACACCGCCAAATATGGGCGGATTTTTACCGAGCACAACGCGATGAAGCGATGTGTGTAGGATTAGTTGCGCCATCAGCCGAGAAGTCCGAGGTCATTGATCCTAATGCCCTCTTGGCCAAATTAACGGATAAGAACAGTACCTTTACGCGGGTGTCCCTAGCGCGCGCACTCAATGTGCGCTGCGATAGTGCAGCCAGCTTTGCAAAAGCGATGGCCATTGTTGAAAGTCATCCTGATTTGGTCAGTTTAGGCAAGGATGCAAATGGTCAGGAACGCCTCACCACAAAAGAGATGCTCGCTATTGAAAGTCGTATGATGGAACACACTGACCATCTGAAGGGTGTCCATTTTGCGATCCCTGCCTTAACAGCGCGACGTGCGATTGCCGGTACAATTTTGAGCGACGAGCAAAAAAACGCTTGTGTCCATGTGACGGCTGGCCATGACATTGCAAGTGTTATTGGTTTCGCAGGCACGGGAAAAAGCACGATGCTAAAATACGCCCGCGAAATATGGGAATCCCAAGGCTATCATGTACAAGGTGCCGCCCCCACCGGCATTGCAGCGTCAGGTCTGCAAGGTGGATCGGGTATCAATTCACGGACACTCCATAGTCTTAAATACGCTTGGGAAGACGGTCGTGAAAAGTTGGGACCAAAAAGTGTCTTGGTCATCGATGAAGCAGGCATGATTGGCTCACGGCAAATGGAGGATATCTTAGGAGAAGTCCGCAAAGCTGGTGCAAAAGTTGTTTTAGTGGGTGATACGGAGCAGTTGCAATCGATTGGAGCAGGAGCGGCCTTCCGTGCCATTGAAGAGCGCATCGGCAGTGCTAAGATTACGGAAGTGCGGCGGCAACATGAAGCATGGCAATGTGCCGCTACGATTGAACTGGCCACAGCGCGTACAGATAAGGCCATTACGCGCTATGAAGATGCCGGTATGGTGCATGCTCATAACACATCGTCAGAAGCGTGTGACGCTGTTATTGCGGCCTGGGATCAGTATCGCAAAGATACACCGAACAAATCGCAGATTATTTTTGCGCATCGTCGGCACGATCCGCCTAAACTTAACAAGCTTGCGCGTGAACTCATGCGTGAAAGTGGTGATCTTGGTCCTGACCATATTATCCGGGCAGATGCAGGCTATCTGGCGATTGGTCTTGGTGAACGGATTCGTTTCACCCGCAATAATCGCGCTCTTGGTGTCATGAACGGCACTCTTGGTACTGTCACAGACATTTGCCGTGAAGGGTTGACCGTTCGTCTCGATGATGAGCGCCGTACACTTGCTGTGGACCTTTCGGAGTATAATTATCTTGATCACGGCTATGCGGTGACAATCCACAAAGCCCAAGGTGTTACTGTGGATCATGCGCATATGCTGGCCACACCCGGACTTGATCGACATGGCGCTTATGTCGCCCTATCGCGTCATCGTGACAGCGTTCACATGCATTGGTCGAAAGATGATTTCCGGTCGCGTGATAATATGGTTGCAAAGCTGTCCCGTGAAAATGCTAAGGACACCACTCTTGATTACAATGTACCGCAAAATCCGGAGGGTGATGATGCCCTAATCACTGAACGTGACCGTGCGCAATATGTATTTGACAATCAGGAGCGTTTGGCAGCCGGTGCCGAACCGCTCACAGATGAGCAAATGTTATCTTTCGTGAAATCACCGGATACCTTGGCTGATCAAGTGAAGGAGATGCACAGACATGAGCGCCAACAATTAGCGCAAAAGCTTAAAGAAAAAGCGGCTGAACTCGGTAAGGAATTGCTTTACCAGCAGCCTGCAAAACCGTCCTACATTCAGGACCCCTGTGACCCCAATGAGCCAAAGGCTCCATTGGCTATGGAGACTGATATGCCGAAAGATGAACAAGGAAATTGGATTCCTGAACCGCATAAGGCGGACGGATATACAGAAAAGGATAAAGATGCCGCGCAGAAAATTGTGCAAGATTTTGACAAGGCCGCGGATAATAGACCCCCAAATAGACCGGGTGATCAAACCCCTAATGCGGTTGTGAAGCCCATCAACAAGCGTATATTCGTTGGGTTGACCCCTTTTGGAACTATGTCATCGCGAAATGATTTAGATAGTCAAAAGAAGATTAGGGCCGCACAGGACAATGTAGAAAAACATAGCGGGAGGTCAGAAAAATTTGTTAGGATGACATGGCGGCAAAATGAAATGAAAAAAGAATTTCAGAAAAGCCATGACCATGGACTAGGGAGGTAATTTGACTATACCACAAATTGTTACGGACACCGATTGGGATGCTGTTATGGCATCGGCTGAGAAAGATGACCAAGTTCTTAGAAATGAACATGGTGACTTTGTGGCAATGCCAGACGGGTCGCAGCGCTATATTACAATGCCGTTGTTGTTTTGGTGGACCCTCATGACCATGATTGATGAAGGTACGCCCGTTGAAATGGTCGTGGACGATTCTTTGAATGCAATGTCAAAACACAACAGCACAACGGATGAAGATTTTAATTTCCATTTTTCAGTATGTGTGCACGCTTATGGCTTGAGGCGTGAGGAACTTCTGGAAGAAGGTCCGCCAGCCTAGTTTTTGCATGTCAGCCATTCCGGACGGTAGAGCGTCCTATCTTTTTTTCTCAAGCTGAACGAGCCGTGCTGCCTTTGCCATCATATCCTCAATCACAGCCCCTAGTGTCCAGCCGGTCACGTTCATCCGTTCAGCTAATGCGCGGTGAACATCGTTACTGGACCAGAATTTCATGAGCTTGGTCCGGCCATGCGCTTCATCTTCCGGGGTTGGAATATCATCGCGGGCCTGTTTTAAAGCCTCGGTATACCCTGCCCCGTCTTTTTGCTCATCATATGCAGCAATCAACCATTCCAACATTTCACCGCGTGTAACAGTACGGCCGATTTCAGCACCAAGCACGCGGCGGCGTTGATCGATTTCATCTTTCAACCCGGGGCGCGCCCGCGTATTGAACTGCTCTTCATCTTTTTTGGGACGATTTTTACGCCGGTCCGTGACGCGCACTTGCATGGCCTCAACATTGCCAAAAATGTCGTCGTGTTTAGGCGGCGGTGCGATATAGGGTGATTTTGACATTTATCTGCTCCGACCTCTGCTTTTGGCTCTTGTTCTGGTTTTTGTTTTCGATCCATCATTATGAACATAGCGCTCAGGCTGCATTTCAAAACGTTCGGGTTTTTCACGCGATCTGTCTCTTACGACCTTAAGGGCTTTATCAATCTCGCCTATTAAATTGCGGGCCTCATCGCGGATATTCTTACTATCGGCTTCTGTGGCCGCGCGGCCCTCATTTTGCAAGCTGCGGTAGGTTGGCATGTCCCGCAGTATGCCAGGCAACATCTCATAACCGGCTTGATTGATGTACTGGCGCGCAAACTTGATCTCACCGACGGATTTGGCACGGCACAGCGCTGTACAGATTTGATCTTTTGAAATGCCTTTGGCGGTCAGTTCGTGCATGAGCCGGATTGTCGGGCGCATATCTGCGACACTGGCGCCAGTCGGCAAGACCATGAGGTCAGAAAATCCCGCGAGAAGCTTGGTTTTTTCATCAGACCACCCGGGCGCATCAACAATGAGAAGATCAACCCCCTTCCCGGCATGCAGGATCCCAAAATCTTGCGCATGTTTGGATGGGTCGATCACGGCGACCTGGATATGCGGCTTGATTTCATTGGTCAGGCGGGTTTGAGACCATTCAAACGAGCTGCGTTGCCCCACATCAAGGTCGACAAGGACGGTCTTAACCTTTTTTCTGACAGCTTCAGCGGCGTAGGCCTGGGCGAGCATGGATTTGCCTGTTCCGCCCTTTTGCCCTGCAAAGCTTACGACATAGGTCATATCTGTCGTTCCTTTTATCCATCATTCCTATCAATCATTGAACCCTGTTATCTATGATCCCTTGCAATCCAGAATAACAGGGATCATTCATCCCCGGATTACGAACTGGATATGAGCGCTTTTCCCTTATTAAAGTTGAAGCGTTCGGGTTGCGTGCTTTCCTGCACATCTGATTTTACAACTGTTAAGCGTGCCTGTTTTGGACCGCTCTTTCTGATTTCAATGCCTTGGGATTCCTCAATGTCTTTTTGTCTCTCATCCAATGCGGCCTGCTCTTTTCTGCGTTTGCGGATCAATCCATGTCCGGTTGAGAGATACAAGCCGAAAGCGGCCACAGCTTCGACCAACAACGCAATGAGCACGGTCAAAGCCGTTTGAACGTCCGACACTTCAAAACCAGGGATGACTTTGGCAAGGACGCCTGCTTGCGGATCTGCAGCCTTCCCTGCCCCCTTCTCTTTCAGGTTAGAAACTTGCGGACGCAGCGTATCAAGGCGTTTGCGTAGTTTTCTGGCTTCTATGGCGTCTTCATGTTCCGCCTTTAAGGCAAAAAATCTCTTGCAAAAGCGAATGCTCTTGTTCGCGGTTGTATCAACGCACCCCTTTGTTGAGCGCCATCGCTTTTCTTGCTGCATGGCGGCCATATCGGCCTGGATGGTGCCCGGTGTACGCTTGGTTGTGATGCGGTCCAAGCGCGTTTCAACGTCTGCAAGGGTTTTGGACGCCAAATCATAGCGTTGTGTCAGGGCCTCCCTGCCCCCCGTGACAGCCCCCCTATTCCCGGCAGCAAAGCCTATGGCGGATACCAGTGCAAAGCAAAGCAGCCCGACAAAAATAACCGATCCTATGCATGCTTTGCTGTACTGGCTTTTGGCCACAGCGCTTGCAATGAATACCGGCAGCAAGGATTTAAACCCGTCAAAGGCGACGGAGATCCCGCCAAAGACATAGCTTTCTATCTCGGTCTTGCCCCACCCGCTCATGAAGAAGTAATTCATGGCCATAGAAGCCACAATCAGAACCAGTACGAATGAAACACCGAGCCCACTTAATGTGCGCATGGCTTCCCTCTTATCCAATGAAAACAAATCGCACTATACAGATATATGGAAATCAAAGATAGATGTTATCAATGATCCCCGGCAATCTTTTTATAAGCCCTTGATATTAATAATATGTAAATGCAAAGGGATCGAAGATATCAAGAAATCTATGATAGTAGATATCAATGATATCTTTCTATCTATTTTTGGCGATTTTTCCGGCGATCGCAGGGGATCAATGATAGCTTGTATGCATAATTGCCGGGGATCGTACAGTCATATTATAATGATAGTACTAGGAAATATCATGCTACAGGGACAAACGCTGAACCTGACGCGGCATACCCTAGTTTGCCCTACTTCTAAAACACTGAATTACTTTAATTGTCCCGGTGCTGCCTTGGGGTGCTCGACGTATGGTGACGCGTCACGCATCACCTGATGCTCCGAGGTATTTCACGTAGCACGCCTCGCAATATGCACCGAGGCACGCCTCTCGCTTGCCCCACTCAAGCGCTCGACTTCGTGCCCTTAAACATGCGCGTGAAAAACCCTTGGTTAGCGACCTCTTTCACAATCCGTTCGGCCTTCTCAGCGCGTGCATCTGCTTTCCGTAATGCCTTAGACATTTCCAACAAACTTTCCTGGGAAGTAGCCTCTGTCTTACTCTTGCTCTGATCCGTTAGTGCCAAACGGTTCGCTTGTTCTTGCCATTTGTGCATCTCGGTTTCACGCAATGAGCTAATTGCTTCGGACGCCTTTAGCTCAGCTGTTAATTCAGCAATCTTGATGCGTGCTTCGGCGAGTTCTTCAGCCATCTTGCTCGAGGTGTGACGCGGCATTTCTTTAGCTTGCCCCGCGTCACCAACCTTCTTATCGTACACTCGGAACAGTTCGACCGGACGAATGCGCCAGTTGCCATTTTTGTCCTTTTCGCCAGTCAGCTTCGTTGGCGACTTGCCCTTGAGTGCTCGCAATATGGTCGATTTATCAACGCCGACTTCATCAGCCGCTTGCTGTGGTGTGAAAAAATGTTCCGACGACAATGGTCCTCCTAGGTAGGGTGTATGAGGGGTGAGGCGTGACGCGGCAATACCACGATGCGCGCCCTCTACAACAATGCTGCACGCTTCGCGGGGCAGGGGCCAACACCGATTTTAATCAGTCCACAACATATTACCGGGGTAAAGCGTGAGGCGTGACGCGGCAGAGCAGGGGAGTATGACGCGGCAGACTTGACAATATAGGTGAGGTATCCTCGATGCACGCGCGTGGCGTTCTGGCACATGAAATCAAGAATCTAACGTAATTCATTGATTGTAATAATTTAAATACGCATTATGCCATACACACCTTTGGCACCAGGCAGGTGGGGGGACTAAATCCCTATTTGATGTCTGGGAGCACAAAACCTAATTGTTCAGCTTCTTCTGCTTCTTGACGTGCTGTGACGACCCGTTGTGCGTGGGCGGAGCCAATCTTTTGCTTACAAAACGCTATAAACGCTGCATCGGCATTATCAGGTGCTTCATCTTTGCTGCGCGACCATTCCGACCATTCGCGATGCAAATCAAAGACTGACACACGGAGCTGTGCGGCGATTTTCTGCCCTTTATCGAGGGTATCGGCACGGAGAGGGATAAGATCAACCATATCAAGAGGGGGCACGGTATCTATCCGCTGCATCACGACCATATCGCCATCAAGCTGAAAGCCATATTCTGGGATATTTCCGTCGCGGATGATCTCTTTCAGATTGAAGCGAAACTTCTTTAGCGGTGCGCAAGTACCGACCTTAGTTTGCAGTTTCTCGATGCCTATCTTCCATGGTTCCGTTTTATTGCCGACATGTTTACGCGCGAGTTCATATAACCGCCGCTCTAAAGGTCTGCGTATGCGGAAATATTTCCGGTCAATCGATAAAACTTCATCGCTTTGTACGGAGCGAAATATCCATTCTGAGAGCTTAATGCGCACACGTGACATGCGGCCTTCATCCTCAAAAGGCGTTTGCTCGCCATCCTTCATTGATACGATTTCGCCCTCGTCAATTAGGCCAAACACTTTCGATGCTTTCTTTCCGCCAGTTTCAATGTCTGTTACCAATGTCGTCCCGCGCAAGCGATACAGTGCATCGCGAAACCGACGGTAGCCAGCATCATTGGTGCGCCAGTTACAGGCCACCATACATTCATGAGCTGAAAACTCGACAATTGGCGTGATTTCCTTTCCTGAGCCCGTTCTTTCATATTCGTTTTTCAAATGTACAAGCTTTGAAATGCAATAAAGCAGAATATCTTTATCGAATATGGTCGCTAGCCCTTTGCTCGATGGGCCAACAGTCAAACGTTTTCCGGTACTGGTGCGATAACTCAACTCCCGTTTGTCCGGTTTGGTTGCCAATGAAAATACCGGATGTTCCATTGAAGCTAGGTCATCCTTTGGACCAGTGTCACTCACATCAACAATAAAAAAATCCCGGTTCGGATATCGATCTGGTAAAAGTTCCCCCATGCATCTCCCTTTCAATTCGGGGTTTTATTGATTCGCCCCTTCAGGAACCATCTTCGCCTCTTTAGGAACCGATGCAAGAAAAAATTCGCCCCTTCAGGAACCAAAATTTGTTCGCCCCATCAAGAACCATGAAATGCAAGCATTGAACAGCTTATGGGCTTTGTGGATAACCCACCAAATAATAGCTGTTCAGATTCGCCCCTTTCGGAACCGAGATTCGCCCCTTTCGGAACCGAGATTCGCCCCTTTCGGAACCGAGATTCGCCCCTTTCGGAACCAAAATGTGTTTTTCATCCTTATTTTATATTTGTTTTCAATTAGTTACAGTGTTTCCAGAATCCCGTAACACTCACTAACACTATTCTAACCTTGTTTAACACTGGAGTTCCCACAGCAACCCATTGTGAATAACTAATCCTACGATAACAAACTAGTACCTCAAACTAACAAAAACACCTACCCTCCGTTCGCTATCGCTCACTCCGCCCCGACACTTCGTGTCGGCCTACTATGGACGGCGCATAGCGCCGACTTAATTCACTATGGGAGCTTTTACCAACCCTAGGAAACACCCTAACTAAGTCAGTACCCAGACATACCGCCGTATTGGCTTGGCAAGGGAGCCAAGTGGCTTGTTCTGAGCTTAAATAATCAACCACTGCGGCAAATCGATAGAAAACACCGCCAAATGTAGCCACAGATGATCACAAAATGCTGTCTACAGAAAATTTGAGGGGAGGGACTGCTAAAAACTTCGCTTATGAGGAGGCTTCTATGGCCGAACAAAGTCTATTGTTCTATATGCTTTGCAGGATCTTGCTTTTTTCCCAGAATTCGCACAATCAAAATTCCGTATGATGTTGTTTGATAGTAAATAGAATGCGAACGATACTCATAGCGCAGCAAACCAGGTTGGATAAAGCTGTAATCATTACCCCAACTCTGATTTTCGGACAGTCTTTCAAAACGATTATGCAATCCAAGGATATAATCTTGGGCAACCTCAAACCCAAATTGTGAAATAGAATATTCGTAAATACCTTCGATTTCTTCTTCTGCTTTGTTTGTGAGCCGGTACTTTTCCATCTTACTTTAGCTTATTTTCGACCCTTTTCATGATGTCAGGAATGGTATTCTTGCTGATACCGCTTTCCAGTCCCTCGACAATCATAGACCGCAACTCTTGTTCTGCAAGTCGGCGGTCTTGGTCACGGCGGATCAAATCACGAAAATATTCACTGTCATTGCCATAGCGACCACTTTCAATCTGAGCTTTTATCCATTCTTCCATCGCATCTGGAATGGTTATCGTTTTGCGCATCATTGCCATTGTCATTCCTTTCTGTGTACTCAGTTAGAGTATGATCAAAATATTACTATTATCATACTATGGCAATGATGGGGAAGTAAAGTATTATCACCCTATAACTGCAGGATTCCCCAGACCAAAAACAACTTCCTCCTGCATAAATCAATCTGTACACTGATCACTGTGGACGCATATTTTGTGCATCCAATCCGGTTTCAAACCCGGTAAAGACACGGCTCTTCAGAGGGCCGGATTGTACCGAAATAAGCCTGTTCCTTCGGGGCAGGGCGAATAAGGTGCACGCTTGTCTTTAGCGGTTTGAAGGTCCGGTCCACCAGAACAATAATAAGAAGGACTACACCTATGAAGCAGCAAAGCGATATTCTGACAAAAGCCCTTGATGATATGGAGGAAATTTGTGAGCTGACGCACAGAATTTCACAGGACACCAAAATATTAAGAAATCTGCTCGCAGGAATGGATGATTTTCAGGAGGCTTTAGAGAATTGGCACACCCGTCTGCTCAATTGAGTAGGCTAGCCTCGTCTCAGACGGCAAATCTTCGGCCTAATATTCACAATCTGGTAATCATGCTAAATTCTTGAGTCTGATATTTAACTGTATTTATTGACACGTGTCACGTTATAGGTTACACTATTATGATAGTATCGTTTAAGCATAAAGGATTGAAAAATCTCTACGAAAAAGACAATGCAAAAGGCATCAATCCTCAATGGTTAAACCGGGTCAAAATTATTCTCGCCCGTCTGGATGCAAGCAAAGAGCCTGCGGATATGGATTTGCCAGGTCTTGGCTTGCACCCGCTCAAAGGCGATTTGCAAGACTTTTGGTCCGTCAATGTGACAGGCAATTGGCGTGTGATTTTCCGCTTTGAAGACGAGGATGCTCACGACGTTGATTTGATAGATTATCATTAGGAGAGTTTAGATATGGCCATGAAAAACCCACCACATCCCGGCGAAGTTATTCGTGAGCTTTGTCTTGCTCCTTTGGAACTCAGTGTTACAGCTGCTGCAAAAGGCTTAGGTGTAAGCCGCAAAGCGTTGTCCGAGCTTCTCAACGGACACTCCGGCATATCACCAGAAATGGCTGTGCGGCTACACAAAGCGTTTGGTGGCAGTGTTGAAAGCTGGCTCACTCAGCAAATGCAATATGATCTTGCACAGGTCCAAAAAAATGCTGCATCTATCAAAGTGCAGGAATTCTGTGATTGATAAATGACCAAATCACGTGTGCAATTCAATTTAAGCGCTGAGCCAGATGGTTACGGGTTTTATTATGGCCAAGCTCAGATGGGCGATGATGTCTGTCAGGTCAATGTTCTACCACCCGCTGATCAGTGGGACGGTGACATCAAACTTGAAGGATATGAGCCGGACGAAAAAGCCTGGATCATCTATGCCGATAGCGAAGAAATCGCACGTGTGGAATCGCGGGAGGATATCGCCATGGCGGTGTGCCAACGTCTGGCACCTTGACCATTTGATCAATTGCCGATCATCCCTTTAGGCGTGTGGTTGGGACTGATCCGCTTCTTTCGTTTGCGCCGTGGCTTGGAAGTGTTTGCTTGATCAGCGCGGACAGCGTCAACTCTGCTCGACGGTAGAACGGGACGTTCAAACACATCCGGATCAATATTTAAATCAACCTCTGCAATCGGTTTACCGCCACAACAAAACACCATTTGATTGCCGGCACTATCGTAGCCTTTGATCCGCAGTTTCATCTCAACGCCGGCGACGCCGAGATCGGCAAGTTGCGCTGCGATGTGCTGGCTCACAGTAACGAGATCATGCGTCTTATATGCTCCAGGCACATGCATCAGCACGGATGGGTTTTTTGCGTCGCTCATTGCCGCAGTGTGCCGAACGGCCGTTATCCATCACAATGATTTTTTGGAATCTACTCACAAGCCAGCTGATCGGAAAATTCTTCATGATATTTATGTTGGATCCTCTTTTTCTGAAAAAAGGATAGGGCTCGTCCCTGTGGCTTGCCACAGGGAACAGGCTCTATGTCGCTAAAGGGGCAGGGGGTGCCCCAAGCTCACCGAACCCGGAAAAGCGGTTTCGGCCGAAGGTCACGATCCTTCTCGTATTCATAAGGTGGCACTTTGTGCGCCGCTTTGTTCATTATTTGACTAAGGTCTGCGACCTCGCGTCGGTCAAGTTTGAAGCCGGAGTTTTTTAAAAATGACGGTTTCCACCTAACGGCGGACCCTCCGCAATTTTTGAAAAATCACCGCCCAAGGCCCTTCCATGAAGGGCTTCGGCTCTTGACCTTTGCTACCCGCCTGTTCGCCACGAGGCAGGGTTGCATGGGCAACCCATTTTTATAAAAGAACAGCAACAATAATGGCGATGGTCATCGTGATCATAAGCCCAAACATCCAACGTGTTTGTGTCGCCATGTCCGCCCTATCGCTTGGAGTAGCCTTGCTTTCAGGATTTCTCTTGCTTCGCCTGATCTGAATAATAATCCAGATCATTCCCAGAATGGCGGCGAGGGTTCCTACGACGTAATACATACCCTCAAGAATGGGCATTAGGGATATTTCTACAAGCGAGGGAAATTTCAACGTGAATAAGTAAGCCTTGATTTTTACTCTTTGTGAAAAGACGGCAATGAATATGGCGATAATGATGAGAGCACGCATAATTGCTCTGCGGTTCATCCATTGGGGAAACGGCTTCTTGCTCATACCAATGGCCCCCTTATCGTTAGGTAAACCTCGCCTGTGATCGCAACACAGAGTGTTGCGATTAAAATAAGGTTCAAGTTTCAAAATGTCGGGAGACCGCTTTAAAGATACGAGGTTGCCTATCCGAATCGGTACACATTTCACCGATGCAAGGCGTTATATACGATTATGGAAATTTGTCAATAGAGATATCTCTATCGAGAGATGGCCTTTTCCCGTGCACGCCACTTACGGTTTTTTGCCGCCCCGTAAGCTCTTGTTGATGGAAGAGCTGTTTCTAGTTCTGCATCGGTGTACTCAGTTCGAATCTGAGTTGGCAGTTTTAGGTCATCTTCTGGATGGCGCCGTATCCAGTTTGCATAGGCGTCATAAAGCCCTGTATGGATGTCCTGAAGCATTGAGCGCAAGAGCGTTTTATTGGCCACTTCTTCCGGAAACGTTTGACGGATGAACGCCGCCGGATTGAGCCGCCCTGTCGCTTTGGTTTTTTGAGTGTTTTCAATCCAGGCTTGGCGGCCCTTGGCAATCAGACCTGCTACGAAATCCGGGTCTTTCTTTTTCTTTTCCGCGAAACTGGCAAAGACTTTTGCAACATTCTCTTGCACTGTCGGGGCAAGGTCTGGGTTTTCTTCAAGCAGTGATACTAAAGAATTCACTATATCTGTCAGTCGTTTATCTGGCTCCATTCCACCAGTATGTGAGCCTGATGGGGATTTTGCAACTTTTCTCTTAGATATATCGTCTATCCAAAAGCGAAACCCATCAAGCCCATCAAGAAGATGCTTTGGTTCTTTTTTTGGGGTATAGAGAAACGCATCATCCCATTCTATTTCCTGATGAGCTTCGTGTGGTCGGGCAATTGTGAGATTTTTAAAACGATCTGAAAGTTCTCTCAAAGCTTCTGCAGAGATAAATCCATTATAGATGATAACGTTCGGTGATGGTGGAAGATGACGAGATTGATAGTTGATCAATACTGACCTGTTGGGTGTTCCCACCACGCCTTCCTGTCTTTTTTCCATAGCTTCTAAAAGCTCGGCTAGAAGCCTGGGCGTGGGTGCTGTCATGACGAGCGCTCTCTCTTTTCCCATACAATCATTTTCTGAGCACAAATATCTGGAGGAGGTCTGGAGGGGGAACGCCTCCACCCACCCTATTCATGTATATGAATAATATCGAAGATGGTCGAGGTAGAATAAGAAAAAATGGGGAAAACTGCAAAAAGGCCTAATGGGCACGTTCGTACGATGAGCCGCTAATACAAACCTAGTCTTTCTTCCAAGATGTCGAGAAGTTCAACAGCCGTACCAGATCAAACGTGTTGTAATGTGTTACACTAAACGTTCGGCAAACATCGGGCAGTTTCCGGTTCTGCCTCTGCTTGGATGGTGCTGAAACCTCCGTCGTCACAACGCACCGTTCATCACCGTTCAACGCATAGGCGACCAGAAAGGGATCTTTCGCAATCGTCGCTAGCTCGTCGTCGGTAAGATTCTCTCCGTACCCTTCATCCATAATCCTCTGCATCAAACTAGGATCAACGTCTTCGTCGATCACTAATGCATCCTTCGACGCTCTATCCTTGCGCCACTTATAGAACGGATGGTCCTTGTCCGGTCCCTTGCTTACTTCTTCCCAATTTTCAATCGGGATTTTAATGTTGCCTGCCTCACCATGATGAACCAACCATTCCCAAAATTCGGGGACCCGATCGACCTCGTAGTAGTAGTCTTTGGCAGTGATAATGACGTTTGCGTCGATCAGATAAAGCATCACCCTCACGCCGGCTTAGAGTGAAGGAGTGCGTGAAGCGACCCAGTTTTTACTCCGAGTAGCTGCGATGCCTTGATCGGTGAGAGAACACCGTTTTGCACCGATCGTTGAGCCAAATTTAGCAAAGCAGGTCCCAACCGGTGCCGCTTGACAACATGACCACTGGGGCCTCTGCCAGCGTCAGGTGCATCAGGATCTTTCGTCCGTGACCGCAACCAATCCTGATAGAATCGCGCAGCCAATTGGCTATAACGATCGCCATCAATCGTATCATCTCGCAGCAGTTGATAGGCAACCATGCGCCGACTAACATTGAAGTCGCCGGCAGCGTTTGAAATCGCCTGCAACTGTTCGTCGAATCCGAGTGTTGCCAATGGTGCGAGCGCGCTAATATCTGCCTGCGGCAGCAAGACATGACCGGCCACATCGTTGCAGAATTTTTCAACGCGCGCTTCGAGCGAGCTGCCGCTTACGCCTGTTTGGCCTAGCCAAATGTGCGCGCATTCATGTAGAGCTGTGAACGACCAGGCTGCATGGGCATCATTGTCATTGATTACAATGAAAGGTGCAATCGGATCGGCTATAGCATAACCACGAAATGACATGCTTTTGATCTTCGAGTGATGACTGCCGAGATCCCCCAGCAACATCACGAACAAACCTGCACCTTCCAAACAGTTGCGCAAATAATTGAACGCTGCGCCAGCGTTGACTTGGCGGCGGAACTCCGCAATATCAAAGCCAATCCGCTCCATAATTTCCTGCGCAACTGTGCGAACACCAGTACGCAAATCACGCGATCCGACAAACTCTAGTGGCTCGGCTTCTTCGTCTTCCAGTAGACTTTTCACAACCTCATGACGCACGCGCACAATGCGGATCAGCGCATCAAGTTGCGGGTCGAAATCAAGCGGCGGGGCATTGGCTGCACGTCTGAAATCTTCGCCGCGCTCACCAGACGGTGGAGGCTTGCGCAAATAAAACGACACCAACGGTCGACGATATTTTTCAGCCATCCGCCGCAGTTGCGGACGAGATGGTTCGACCTCACCACGTTCTATTGCGGCCAGACGATCGGCTCCCGATGACGTCTTTGTGTCGTTGAGCTGGATAGCTTTCGCCGCCGCCTCAAGAGACAATCCCGCCGTCTCCCGTGCCCACACCAATATATCTGGGTTCACGACTGGCATTGCAGCCTCGATATGGTTGTGTGTGCCACGCCCATGTCGCGACCGATCGCACGGGCGGAATCGCCGGCCGCCAATCGCTCCAACGCAACGCTTTGTTGATGCTCACTTAATACTGGCTTGCGCCCGAACTTGACGCCGTTACGTTTGGCTTGGCGACGGCCGTCAGCAGCGCGCTTCACAATCCTGTCGCGCTCATCTTCTGCCATTGCTGACAGGAAAGCTAGAAAGCCGCGACCGATCGGTGTCGTCAAATCAAGGTGCGGCTTGTCCAGCACCTTCACGAAAGCTCCCCGATCAGCAACCCGCTGAAAGATCTTGATGCCATCCATCATCGACCGCGTTGCGCGATCCCATTCGGCAACCACAAGCACGTCACCCGTGCCCAATGCATCAATTGCCTTTTCGAGCTGAGGACGGCCTTTGACGGCCTTGCCGGAAGCCTTCTCACGAAATACTTGATCGCACTTCTCCTTACGGAGAGCAGCGATCTGTCGATCAAGATTCTGTCCTATCGTGGACACTCTAGCATAGCCAACCTTCATGGCACTGATTCTAGCAAATTCGTTTTATTTTTGCACCGAAAAAACGCACCATTCACGAGCCGCATAAAATCAGGGTTTTCTAGGATGGTGCAAATATCCTAAGTTCTGCACCACTAGAAAGCACAAATGTGACACTTCGCTTAGGCGAACTGTCACAAAATTTGCAGTTAGCCAGATTCCCCACCACGCAATCATCAAGCTTTGAGATGAACAGCGTGCGTGCAGATGATACGATCTACATTATTTTGTAACGTCAGAGCAGTTTTTCTATGTTCACGGTCATGCAGTAGTAGTAGGTAATTTTTCTATAATCTGAATAATTATCCAGATTAAACTTGCTAACCCTAGAGGAATACCAACAGCGTAATAAATGATTTCAAGTAGTTTTTGATTTGTGGGAGTTTCATTGCTTCAGCCTTTCCTTTTTACGCCAATAAAAAACGTATGAAGGCTAAAGGCCGATTTATATGTAGGCTCAGTTTGAAGTAGATGACAAGTGGTTTAGCAAGTTCCAGGAATAAATTAGGTTTAATAGTGGTCAAAAACCACCAAAGGTTTTTTTTGATGAGATAGCTGGTTTAATCTCAAAATTAACATGACTAACTATTTGTAATATTTGAGTTCTTGTGTTTATAGAATTGCATTCACTCACTTGCAATGATGAGGTTGCAGAACAAATCATATTATTGAAATTTTTTAGTGAATTGGGAGAATATCCGGATTTTTTCCTATTTGCCGTTTATACTGATTTTCATGAAAATTGGATATGCGCGGGCAAGTACTCGCAATCGACTTCCTTACAGTCAAATTGATGCCCTTAAAACAGAAGGCTGCGAAAATATTTTTATTGAAAAACAATCGGCTCTTTCCATAAAGAGCAGACCTGAATTGAATGCAGCCATAAGATCATTGTCTACCAATGACATTATCGTTTTTTGCAGAATGGTGGTTGGCTACTCGATCTTTTGATGACGGTATTGAGATTATTCGGCGTATCTATTCGCAAGGTGCTATGCTCAAAGTTCTCGATCGGTCTTACCTTGATTTGACAACACCTTTAGGCCGAGAATTAGCTATGCTGCTGTCCTCTATTGCCGAAGATGAACGTAATCGTATTATCGGGCGTGCTCAAGACGGACGTGAACGAGCGAAAAAACGTGGGGTACGCTTTGGCCGTCCCGAACGTTTTCCCACCAGCTACCTTGGAGAGATTAGATATTGAAAGGCGTTTAAAGTTAGGCGAAAGCTGTAACTCTATCAGTGATATTTACAATTGCGATCACAAAACGATAGGATCCATTCGGGATAAGATGGGGCGTTCAATTCGCAAGTTCCGCACTTAATTTGTAACATGGAAAACGATTGTAGAGACGAGTTTACGGCAAGCGGTGAAGTGTACGGCATTCCCACAATGAGCACCGCCCATTGTAATTGTCCCGCACACCCCCCATCCAGTGTGCTGATGCATCAGCACATAAGTCACCGACTTATAATCTGGATGAGTCCACTCAGTGTCCCAACGGACAATCAAGAGAATGCATTCTCCTGGGAAGGTCGGGAATTCAAAAATTCGGACAAAATATCCTCCTTTCTGATCCCTCTAATGGGACCTGCCTCAAGAATATATGGCGAGAATTAATATTTAGTTCCAAATTTTGTAACATGGAGCTATTCGGCAAGATGCAGCAACGTATTTGCAACGCTAATGTGCGGGGGCTTCGTCTACGATATCAAGACGATCTTCAATGCGTGTTAGGCGGTGCTTTAGTGCATCCACGTCCCCGCCAAGATTGGTCAATAAACCGTACAGCGCAGAGATGTTCTTATCGACAGCGCTTTGACGATCATCGAGCGCATTGAAGCGGCGTTGCACGCTCTCAAAACCCTTCACGATTTTGTTTCTTATGGTCAGAAATTTCGTTTTCGATCCGCCGAAGCTTCTCTAAGATCAATTCCGCTGTATTGTCGTCTGTTTGTACCATGTCACTATTATATATGACCCTTTTTCAAAAAGCACGAATTATATACCAAATGGTACAAAACATTCCATTTTGTAAAAACACGGCGCGCAGATGATGCTCTATCGCTCATCAAGCCCATGCTGCTCATCATCACCAGGATGAGACGGTTTTCCTCTTTTATCCAGACATCTCCTTTTTGTTGTTGGGGCCGTTCAAATGCAGCCTTGAGCGCGAACCATCGCACAGCGCGCGTACGCTTTAATCCCTAAAGGGACGGACTCTGCAAGCAGGCCGCCCTCGGCAGGCCTCGGGTTCCGCTTCCGCTCTATCGCTGTGCTGAGAGATGGTCACGGGCTGAATGAACGGCCCCAACAACAAAAAGGAGAATATCATGACTTACGAAATACAAACCTACACACTCTGTCAGGGCTGGATCAATTGCTGGACAATCGATGAACAGCCTCAAACCTTTGCCACGCGGGCAGAAGCACAGGCCGAACTCGATACATTTTTTGACGGCATCACATCCGGTGAACGCGCAGCCAACCAAGGCTACGACAGAAAAGATTTTCGTATCGTCCAAACGGCAGATGCAGCATAAGCACAACCTCAACAACAACAAAAAAGGAGAATATCATGACGAAACAAATCAAAAAACCAACGCACCGCGTTTGCTACAGTTACAAGATCAGTGATGATCAAAAAGAACGGGTCACAGAAATTGGTGCCGCTTGGGAGCATAGGTCCGGGTTTTCACTTTCGATTGATGTCCCGATCACATTACGTGCCGGTGAACGTTTGGTGATGTTTGAAAACACCGAACAAAACTAAATCTCACAACATGGACGGTGCGTGATAAGCGCGCCGTTCACATCTTTCTCTGGAACCGCCACACACCCTATCGTCATGCTCGCTCTGGCAAGGCTAAAGCCTTCTCCACTGCGTTGCGACCCCTTCGGGGTGCCTGGCGCTGCGCGTGACGATGACGGGTAAGTGTCGGCTCCAGAGAAATGTCGATGTCTGTCTCACCAAAGAAATGGAAAGTGTAGATGCTTTAAAGTAGTTCTTTAGGACAAGGAGGAGATGCCCGATAGCAATTATACTACCTCCTCTGTTTTCTTTTCGTGCAGGTTGACACCAAGCGATTTTAAATTCGGGTGTATATGCCATTTAATTCTTTGCGCCCCGATGGGATTACTGTTTTCAATGAACAATATTTGCTTGTCTTTGCCGAGGCGCATGAGTTCATCAGCGTTGATTAAATTACGTTTGGCATCGGCTATGGTTTTGGTTGTTGTATGGGTTGATGACGACGAAGAATTGCCCTGACTCTGACCGCTGCTAAAGCCAGTGGTTATGGCATTGGCGATTGCTGAGGAAAAAGATTGTACCGTTGCAACACCGGCAAGCTTGGAAAAATACTCCGCCGTTTTTTCGTCGCGTGATCCAAAATATTGAATGACACCGGAATTGGCTATGAAGGACTGCCAACTGTTGCCATACAGACGTTCAAGTTGGTTGAGGTCTTGAACGATTCCCCATAGCTGCATGCTAAATCCCGCCATGAGGCTATAGGCTTGTTCCACGGCCTCCAATTTCCCAAGGGCGGGCATCTCATCGAGCATGAACAAAATAGGGTGTGTCGGTTCGATCTCGATATTGCGGGCATTGACCGTAATGGCCTGCTGCACTACGAGCCGCAGCCATCGGCTAAAGGGTTTTAGACGATCAACTGGCAAGATGAGATAGATCGACAACTTTTTGGTTTTCATGTCCTCAAAACTGAAATTAGACCGCGACATTGATTCTCGAATGCGCGGGCTATCTAAAAAATGGGTATGGGATTGAGCACACGCAAACACGCCGGCAAGTAATTTAGGGTCCTTTTGCATGGTGCGCTCAGCAGTGCTGGCGACAATGGGATTGGGTGACATTGCCATGCGTTGCAATTCTTTTTCCAACTTATCTTTGCCGAGCATCAGAAGGTCACGCACACGCCCCAGATTACGGTTTTGTCGTTCGTTTGGATCGGTAGCTACATGGAGAATGAGGCCCATCAACAATGCCTTGGCTTCCTCATCCCAAAACGGTTCCTTAGTGTTTTCATTTTGAATGACAAGCGCGTCTGCCAAGATCATGGCATTTTCGTTGATATCGTCGGGGATATCAGGGTCCAACCAGTCCATAGGATTGAAATATGCACGTTCATTGGCATGTTCGGTAACGATGTGCCACGGATCAACAAGCAGGATATTCTGGCCTTGCTGGTATCTGGCGGAGGCTGTGATCAACGCATTCTCCCCCTTAGGATCGATAATTAATGCGGATCCCTGATGGGTTAGAAGATTTGGCACGATGGATGCTACCCCCTTTCCGGCGCGGGTAGGAGCTACGGTCAAGCAATGCCGGTCGCCGTGGTAGCGGATGATTTCTTTTTCAACATTGGTTTTTTTTCGCACATGCTTGGGGGTTGGAAATTCACCTAGCCAGAATCCAGTTTGTGAAAAATGCCCCGCATCTTTGATATGTTCATAATCGGCCCATTCAGCCGAACCAAATGTTATTATTTTCCGGAACTTCGGAAATCCGAAAAAGAAAATCCATGCGGTGCTAAAGCCGACAAAGATGCTGATGAGTCCAAAGAGAACAGACCCGCCCCAACCGATATTTGGCACCAACACGATATACAAAGCCATTAAACCGAACAGAGCTAAGGCGATATCGGTAAAACGCCGAAGCAGGTACAAAAATAATACCGGTAGCGCCCCAGATATCAGTCCGATGATGATGGATGTAATGGCCCCGCCAAATTGCGTGATTTGCGTTTGGGTGAGCGATCCGCCAAAACGGGAAAAATCTGGTGCGCCAAGCCGACTTAAAATGATGACCGGAATAATACCGATGGCGAAGATGATCAAGCCGCGTTGGTAACCTGCCTTTGTTTCAGACAGGAATGGAGGCTTTGACATTGAAAATTGCGTGTGTTCTGGCAGTATTCGCTGTGGGTTACGAGTGCGTCGCCGCCGCGGTCTTTTATTAGGGTAAGACATGAGGAATACTTAAAGCAAATAGTATAGATGCACAATCTGCTGTTTTTCTTCCTGTGGGCATGAGACGCGAAAACGGTCCTGCCTTTGGGGGCGAGGACCGTCAATTTCGTTCACGGACTATCCGTCCCCGGGTTCCGCACTTGCGATCATGTCTGATTTCATCTGAAAAAATCAACAATTTTGTTCTTGATATCCTAGCGGGGTTTGGGGGCGGCAATGAGCCCCCAACGGATAAAGTTGCCTCGTAGAGGCACAAAAACAAAGGTGGGAAAAACCAAAAAACGGTCGGACGATGAGGGGGAAGCCACAGCAAAAAAGTAATAAAAAGTTAAGGAAAACGAAGTAGGAAGGCTGGTAGCGAGATATGTCTTGGTATACGTATACCAAAACGACTTCGCCGCGCTTCTTGCGCGGTCCTTTTCTTTTTCGGCATCCCGCCGTCAATCAATGGAGTTCAATTTGCCACGTCGCCGTGCCTCATCTGGAGATGAACTTCGCACTAAAGTTGCGAGTACAAAACTGACTCCTGATGAGTTTGATGATCTTGAAAACCGCCGTAAGGCTGCCGGCATGTCACGCAGTGATTACATTGCAGAACAGCTCCGCAAAGGCCAGGTTATAATAGAGCAATCAGAAGTCATGGACCCTGTTCTCTTGGGGGAGCTTCGGCGTCTTGCGAACAATTATAATCAACATGTCGCAGCGTGGAATTCAGCTAATCTTTCCGGGCGGGCCCCGCCTGTGCCTGACAGCCTTCAAAAAGCAGCCAATATCATCAACACGCTTATCAAAGATGAGCTGATCCGAAGACGCTTAAAAGCGTTTCCAAATGATAATCAGAGCCAATCTAATGACGCCGGTGGAACACGATCGCGGCAGCAGCTTCAAGGGGCTGTGCCTTTATCTCAATCACGATAAGGGCAACGCCAGCACATCAAATCGTGTGCGTTGGACCCATACCCAGAATCTCGTTTGTACGGATCCAGATGATGTTTGGTTTGAAATGATGGTGACCTGGCAGGACCGAGATTGGCTCAAAGAAGCTGCTGGTATCCGTAAAGGACCGCATGACAATACGACGCCCGTCTATCATTTATCTCTGTCATGGCATCCCGAACAGCAACCAACGGATGATGAGATGCGGCAAGCGGCAATTGATGCCCTTGATATTCTGGGGTTATCTGAGCATCAAGCTTATATGGTTGCGCATGATGATGAAGATCATCCGCATGTGCATATTGTTGCAAATATGATCCATCCCCATTCCGGACGTACGGCCAACCTTGGCAATAATTGGTATACGCTATCCCGATGGGCGCAGAAAATGGAGAAACGGGACGGTAAAATTTATTGCAAAGAACGGGTTGTCAATAATGCCGCTCGTGATGCAGGTCAATCCGCAAAACACCGGTCGCCGTCACGGTGGCAATGGTTTCAACAAGTTGAATTAGCCCGCAGCTTACGCAATTTAGATGCCTCGTTAAGATACGAAGAATCAATGCAGCTTGCCGAACAAGCCCTCGCTCAATCGCGGGCTGAACACCGCCAAATATGGGCGGATTTTTACCGAGCACAACGCGATGAAGCGATGTGTGTAGGATTAGTTGCGCCATCAGCCGAGAAGTCCGAGGTCATTGATCCTAATGCCCTCTTGGCCAAATTAACGGATAAGAACAGTACCTTTACGCGGGTGTCCCTAGCGCGCGCACTCAATGTGCGCTGCGATAGTGCAGCCAGCTTTGCAAAAGCGATGGCCATTGTTGAAAGTCATCCTGATTTGGTCAGTTTAGGCAAGGATGCAAATGGTCAGGAACGCCTCACCACAAAAGAGATGCTCGCTATTGAAAGTCGTATGATGGAACACACTGACCATCTGAAGGGTGTCCATTTTGCGATCCCTGCCTTAACAGCGCGACGTGCGATTGCCGGTACAATTTTGAGCGACGAGCAAAAAAAACGCTTGTGTCCATGTGACGGCTGGCCATGACATTGCAAGTGTTATTGGTTTCGCAGGCACGGGAAAAAGCACGATGCTAAAATACGCCCGCGAAATATGGGAATCCCAAGGCTATCATGTACAAGGTGCCGCCCCCACCGGCATTGCAGCGTCAGGTCTGCAAGGTGGATCGGGTATCAATTCACGGACACTCCATAGTCTTAAATACGCTTGGGAAGACGGTCGTGAAAAGTTGGGACCAAAAAGTGTCTTGGTCATCGATGAAGCAGGCATGATTGGCTCACGGCAAATGGAGGATATCTTAGGAGAAGTCCGCAAAGCTGGTGCAAAAGTTGTTTTAGTGGGTGATACGGAGCAGTTGCAATCGATTGGAGCAGGAGCGGCCTTCCGTGCCATTGAAGAGCGCATCGGCAGTGCTAAGATTACGGAAGTGCGGCGGCAACATGAAGCATGGCAATGTGCCGCTACGATTGAACTGGCCACAGCGCGTACAGATAAGGCCATTACGCGCTATGAAGATGCCGGTATGGTGCATGCTCATAACACATCGTCAGAAGCGTGTGACGCTGTTATTGCGGCCTGGGATCAGTATCGCAAAGATACACCGAACAAATCGCAGATTATTTTTGCGCATCGTCGGCACGATCCGCCTAAACTTAACAAGCTTGCGCGTGAACTCATGCGTGAAAGTGGTGATCTTGGTCCTGACCATATTATCCGGGCAGATGCAGGCTATCTGGCGATTGGTCTTGGTGAACGGATTCGTTTCACCCGCAATAATCGCGCTCTTGGTGTCATGAACGGCACTCTTGGTACTGTCACAGACATTTGCCGTGAAGGGTTGACCGTTCGTCTCGATGATGAGCGCCGTACACTTGCTGTGGACCTTTCGGAGTATAATTATCTTGATCACGGCTATGCGGTGACAATCCACAAAGCCCAAGGTGTTACTGTGGATCATGCGCATATGCTGGCCACACCCGGACTTGATCGACATGGCGCTTATGTCGCCCTATCGCGTCATCGTGACAGCGTTCACATGCATTGGTCGAAAGATGATTTCCGGTCGCGTGATAATATGGTTGCAAAGCTGTCCCGTGAAAATGCTAAGGACACCACTCTTGATTACAATGTACCGCAAAATCCGGAGGGTGATGATGCCCTAATCACTGAACGTGACCGTGCGCAATATGTATTTGACAATCAGGAGCGTTTGGCAGCCGGTGCCGAACCGCTCACAGATGAGCAAATGTTATCTTTCGTGAAATCACCGGATACCTTGGCTGATCAAGTGAAGGAGATGCACAGACATGAGCGCCAACAATTAGCGCAAAAGCTTAAAGAAAAAGCGGCTGAACTCGGTAAGGAATTGCTTTACCAGCAGCCTGCAAAACCGTCCTACATTCAGGACCCCTGTGACCCCAATGAGCCAAAGGCTCCATTGGCTATGGAGACTGATATGCCGAAAGATGAACAAGGAAATTGGATTCCTGAACCGCATAAGGCGGACGGATATACAGAAAAGGATAAAGATGCCGCGCAGAAAATTGTGCAAGATTTTGACAAGGCCGCGGATAATAGACCCCCAAATAGACCGGGTGATCAAACCCCTAATGCGGTTGTGAAGCCCATCAACAAGCGTATATTCGTTGGGTTGACCCCTTTTGGAACTATGTCATCGCGAAATGATTTAGATAGTCAAAAGAAGATTAGGGCCGCACAGGACAATGTAGAAAAACATAGCGGGAGGTCAGAAAAATTTGTTAGGATGACATGGCGGCAAAATGAAATGAAAAAAGAATTTCAGAAAAGCCATGACCATGGACTAGGGAGGTAATTTGACTATACCACAAATTGTTACGGACACCGATTGGGATGCTGTTATGGCATCGGCTGAGAAAGATGACCAAGTTCTTAGAAATGAACATGGTGACTTTGTGGCAATGCCAGACGGGTCGCAGCGCTATATTACAATGCCGTTGTTGTTTTGGTGGACCCTCATGACCATGATTGATGAAGGTACGCCCGTTGAAATGGTCGTGGAC
Source organism: Methyloligellaceae bacterium (assembly GCA_965224165.1). Classification (GTDB taxonomy): domain Bacteria; phylum Pseudomonadota; class Alphaproteobacteria; order Rhizobiales; family CBDCYM01; genus CBDCYM01. The sequence continues at coordinate 39,424 of CBDCYM010000001.1, forward strand.
GATTCTTTGAATGCAATGTCAAAACACAACAGCACAACGGATGAAGATTTTAATTTCCATTTTTCAGTATGTGTGCACGCTTATGGCTTGAGGCGTGAGGAACT
>CBDCYM010000002.1:0-35192 GCA_965224165.1 Methyloligellaceae bacterium
GGCAGCTTAAGGCGCTTTACAAGGAACGGTGGCAGACCTTTATGGGCAATGCCGGCGTGCTCCAGTTTTTTGGCAATAATGACGAGTTCACCCTGCAATGGCTGGAAAAGCGCCTTGGCATAACCTCCCTGATTGTCCGCAACAAGGCAGAAGTGGCGGACAAGGATCAGGTCCAGACAGACCGCCGCGGCTCAAGCTGGTCAGTGCAGACAAAACCCCTGATGACCCTGGAAGAAAATTCGCGGTTTTTTGGCCGGGATGATGAGTTGCAACGCCAGCTCGTCATCTGGGCCGGATATGACCCGATCATTTTACAGCGTGTCAAATACGACTCTCATGACCTGTTTGCCGGGAGATTTGATGATGTCTGATATCCGGGTTGAAAGCTGGAAAGATGGGGGTGGTTTTATCATCGAGGCCGGATACTGGACACCGGAATGGGCGCGCTTTGTGGTTGATATTAAAAACACCTTGGTCCCCTTATGCGCCCTGGGCGTCTGGCTGGTGCTTTTCAAATGGATCATGGAAGCGCCCTTCACATCCATTGACAAGATGGTGTTTGGTTTTGGGGCGGCAGCAGTGAGTTTCTTGTTGTCCTGGGCGCTGAATAATTTCCTCTCCGATCTGAGGGGCGGTTATTTCCTGCGGCCCCACGGCAATAAAAGGCTGCGGCTCAAGCTCACAAGAAACTGCGTCAATCTGTGGGAAGGGCAGGGATGGTGTGAATATCCCCGCGCCCTGGATACGCGCTTTGTGATTGAACCAAGCCGGGAGGCAAAGTGGGAAGAGCGCGAAGAGCGCCGCACACAGCAACATTTGCCCTACACGGACCGGGACGCCTGGACCGTGTGGTTACAGCTTGGGGAGCAATTCATAGAGCTCGCCTCCGTGTCCACGGACATTGATGCAAAAGCCATCGTGCGCCGGCTTCAATCCATTGACGAATTTATAACGCGGGGCGGCAGGCCTGCCGACCATGACACCCCGTTTGGCCCACGATCAGCACCGGAGTAAAGACGATGCAACAAGACAATATTCCCGTTTCAGTGAACTTCTTCGTCTCGGTCGGATTCCTTCTTCTGGCCTGGAAACTGGCCCCTGCACAAGGCGCGGATGGGCTGGATTATGTGTTTTCCGGGCTGTTCGCTTTTGTCGGGGCCGGGATGTTTATCCAGGCCGTCGCCAGAAGCGAAAGGCGGCGTTCGCTGTTCGGAGACGGGATCGCCTCGAAAATTTTGTGGGCCTTGCGCCCGCGAGTCTGGATGGTGGCCTGGGCGTTGATTTTTGCCGGGGCCTATCTATACGGCACGCCGCATTTGAGGTGGCAATACTCCCTCAGCCATGCAGGAAGTGTTTGTGACTATGTGGGCTGGTCGGGTGTGCACCGGATGAGATATGGCGGTTTTGGTTGTCCGTATTTTGCCTGGATCAAGCCGGGATAAAAGCGGGTTCACCATGGAACAGAGCACTATAAAAGGAGAAATATGATGGGCGATGATGGGACGAACAATCCGCCTTTTGAACGCAAGGATTTAGATATGAGCAATGTGGTAGATCGGGAGATTTCGAGAGGTCTACAACGTGCTAGAACAGAAAGACTGGCGGAAAAGGCTCACGCTGACAAACTTAAACATGAGGGGCAAGAATACGAAAACAAACGCAAAAGTGCTGGACGTTCGAGAAGGCGAAAACTGACAGACTAAATTTCATGGCCCGGTCCGGTGCATACCGGCTTAGATATGGCGGTTTTGGCTGTCCCTATTTTGCCTGGATTAAGCCGGGTTAAAGGCGGGTTCACCAAAAAGCATCAGGCCCGCCTGCCTTTCGGGAGCCACCCCTGTTTTGGGTGAGGGTGGCTCCGAAAAGCAGGCTTAAGAAGGTGATTGGACTGACAAGGAGTAAGTGGAAATGAGCCCTTTAGATAGAAAGCCGGAAACGCCGAGAGAACGGGGTGCAGAGCCTCATGAATATGAGGATATGTCCGTTCTGAAGGCACAAATTGACGCGCTTTATTCTACCTGCGAATTGTTTGAGCTCGAAGCCCTGTTAAGGGGAGTTTTGGAAGGTAACATCTCACGGCTTGGCGGCAAGCATCCGGAGACGCTTTTTGTTAAAAATGAACTGGCGACGGCGCTCCATGTGCGTGGCAGTTCCAGAGAGTCTGAAAAGCTCTATCGTGAGGTGCTGGATATCCGGATGAAAACGTTAGGGGAAAAGCACCCGGACACTCTGGAAGCGCAAAGTGATCTGGCCGGGATTCTTTATGATCTGGCGCGTTATGATGAAGCAAAGCGGCTCTATGAGGATATCGTCAGGATTCAGATTGAAATGCTCGGCGCGGATCATTCCGAAACCGCGCGGCATAGAAAATATCTGGCCTGGACGCTCGATGAGATTGAGAAAATAAAAAATGACGTGCCGGATGATGGTCTGCTGCCGTTTTAAGCCGCAAGGCGTTGCTGATCGAGATCGGCAAATTTGGTGAGGTTTGGATTGAAATACAGCTTCACGGTTCCGATGGGGCCGTGGCGCTGTTTGGCGACAATGACTTCCGCAACATTGGCGCACTCTGACAAAGCCGATTCCCATTGCGCGTAACGGCTATTGAAGTTGTTATCATCTTCCCCGGATTTTTTCTGTGGCTCTTCACGGGAGAGATAATATTCATGGCGGTAAATGAACATGACCACATCGGCATCCTGTTCAATGGAGCCGGATTCCCTGAGATCGGCAAGCTGGGGTCGTTTGTCCTCGCGGTTTTCAACATTTCTGGAAAGCTGTGAAAGGGCCAGGACCGGAATATTCAGATCCTTGGCAATGTCTTTCAGGCCCCGCGTGATGGCAGAGACTTCCTGCGTTCTGTTTTCCGGGGTTTTCCGGTTTGAATCGCCGTAGAGAAGTTGAAGATAATCGACAATGAGAAGGTCAATGCCAAATTGCCGTTTCATGCGCCGCGCGCGGGTCCTGAGCGTTGAAATGGTCAAACCTGAAGTATCGTCGATATAAAGCGGCAATTTGGAATGACGCTGTCCGGCATCCACTATTTGCGTGAAATCCTCATTGGTGATTTGACCTTTGCGGATGGTATCGGACGAGATTTGCGAGAGTTGCGAAAGCATACGGGTAGAAATCTGCTGGCGTGACATTTCGAGGGACATAACCCCAACCTTTGCGCCTTCCTGTCCGTTTGTGGCGAGAAATTGAAGCGCTGCATTGAGGCCGATATTCGTCGCCAGGGCGGTTTTCCCCATAGAGGGGCGCGCGGCCAGAATGAGAAGATCAGAAGGCTGTAAGCCACCCAGGAGATGGTCCAGGTCATGAAAGGCAGTTGGGATGCCTGTCACTGTGCCTGGAGCATTATAGGCCCGTTCAGCGAGTTCAATGGCTTCCACAATACTATCCTGAAAACTCACCGCAGCATTATTTGCCGTGCCGGTTTCGGCCAGAGAGAACAACCTGCTTTCGATTTCCTCAATGGTTTGGGATACGTTTTGGTCAATGGACTGTTCATGGGCGGCCCGGGTAATATCTTCTCCCATCAGGGCCAGTTCCCGGCGCAAATATAATTCGTAAATCGTATCCGCATAATCCTTTGCATTGTTCATCTGCGGCACTTCGCCCGCAAGCTCGGCCAAGTATCTCGCACCACCCACCGGCTCCAGTCCTTCGTCATTTTCAAAGTAACCTTTTAAGGTGACGGGAGAAGCATTATGGCCGTGATGTACCAGCTTAAGAATGGCATCATATATGCGCTGATGGGGCGGTTGGTAAAAATGCTCAGCCCGGAGAAAATCGCTTATTTCGTCAAGCTGTCGGTTGTTGAGCATAAGCAAACCTAAAAGCCCCTGTTCGGCTTCCAGGTTGTGGGGCAGGACGCGGCACTTTTCTTCTTCGGGCATGCCACAAGATTATGGAGAACCCGCCATAAATGCGAGGAATTACCGAAATCAGGGGGCGATTATCTGGGGACTTTTTTAGAGGGGGTTTTTCGTACTACCTGTTATCACATTTCAGAAAGGAATTATGATTGTAATTAATGCACGTCGTCGGGTTCACCGCGTTCATCAATATCATCAGGCAAACCTTTGCCCCGGACATAAGAGTGAAGCTCGCGCGTTGTGAGTTTTTCCCAAAGGTTCGGCCCGGTGCGACATGGCATTTCCAGAGCACGTGCGCGCCAGTCTTCGGGTGGCTCAGAAGATAGCTCGATGTTGGGCCAATCGTTTCGATTCACAATTGTTGTGCCGGAAACCGTTTCGACCCAATCGCAAAATTCTGCACGATCAAACGCTTCCGGGCTGTCGACAAAGACCCACTGATATGTTGGTGATAATACAAAGATATATGCGTTCCAGATTTTTCCGCCGCCGATCTGATCCAGAGTATCCTGCGTCCACGCTTCATTGCGGTATGCCTCAACAAGAAAGTCGTGTTTAAAGAAGTTCCGGTATTTCGGCTGAGCGCTCATATCTATAATTCAGTTATCACATTTTAAGAACGTAAGTGCTGCACCACAGGCTTTGCTCCAACTCGGCGGTTTCGTTGTTTTGCGCCACGTCCGCAATCATGGCTTCCGCCACGGCCTCAGCAACTCGTCCTATAATCGGGACGCGGGCGACATTGGCCAGTTGTCCGTTGGCGTTTTGAAGCGTAATTGTTTCAGGCATTTCCCGTACAACCCAGTGGAAGCCTGTATCGTCATGATTGTCTGCGGTGCACAGCAAGCGTTTGTGAGGCTCTTTTTGAAGGAAGGAAATAAGCTCGCTCTTACTGGAAATATTCATCACCGTTCACCGTCCCACGTCAATAATATTTAGACCCTTGTTATGTGGTATCAGCTCTTGTTGCGGTCAATGATTTTCAGGCATTTGGGGTGCTTTTCGTGCCATTAATTCCCATAAGTTATATTATCACTTTTCATAATGCTTGCCGTAAGAATGCTTCGTATTGTCTGGCTTCCAGCTTGGCTGCCCTTCTATACAATTTCTCAGGTCATTTAAAAAGAACAGCAATGATAATGGCAATGCTCATTGTAATCATGAGACCAACCATCCAACGGGTCTGAACGGAAAGTGCATTTTTTAATTCATCATTGCGTTGTGAGAGAAACTGCGTTTGCTCGTGAAAGGCTTTTTCGATGCGGCGTTCGGTATCCATGAGTTCCTTTAAAGTCCAATCTTTAGTTGCAAGTTCAACTTTGGGAAGTGTGGAATTAACTTCTTCGTTCATAAACTAATGGTACATTTATTCCGTATACGGATCAAATATTGCTTTATTTCCATATAATTGACTGTTCGGCTATCGCTTTCTGCGGCTCTCTTTTTTTGCCTCTATATATGCGTCATAAAATGGGTTATGAGGTATTCGATGTACGAAGTATCACATGCGTAAACTCTGAATCTGGAATCCTATGCATTTCGAGTGATACGTCCTTATTATCAATGGTAAAAGGAAACGCCGCTGATTGTGAAATCACTTCGCCCGTCTTCAAATGGCTATATTGAGAATTTTGAACTGGTATATGGGTTAGTTTTAATGAGAGTTCTCCGGTAAAAAGAATTTGTGTTATCCGTATTGCGCCCGAAGGTGCATCGACAACAAAATGGTCTTCATCATTAGGGTAGTTAATGGTCAGATTTAGAGGGATAGGCGGTTCGTTTGGCTGCAATTGTTCAGATAGGTGTGGGTTAGCTTGGATGGCCGACTTAAATGCAGCATCAATAGAGACCATTTCTCCAGTTTTTATTGATCTCAGAAAAGGCTCCTCCGGCATCACTTTTTTTATTAGTTCTGAAAGCTCTTGATGGCGCTCTTCGGGTTCTAGCGGAGAAATATTAAACGTGGCATGGTGGTATCTACCTACTCTTTGGTAAAATCCAAGGGTGGTCATTCCAATCCAATCAGCAAATTCTTCTGACGCTAGCGATTGAACCACACGCAATTCAATGCCTTCCTTTTGGGCATATTTTATTGCCCCCTCTGCAAAGCCCGTTGTTGAAACTGCGGTAACTTTATTAAAACCAAAGCGGGAACGTCTTCCAACAAGTTGTTCAATCCAACTATTCGGTGCTGGGCCTTCACTGGGACGATCCCTGCATTCAATAAGCCAAGCAATTTCAGTAGTGCCTAGTTTCCCTTTAGCTTGAATATCAAGCTCAGCGATTTGCACCCCATCTTCATAGACTCGCTCATTGGTTTTGATCTCAAAACCTTGTGGCAGCAAAACCTCTTCAACGAATGCTACAAGACCTTCAAGTTGTTTACCGTCATTTCCCATCACTGCTCCTTTAATTGCACAACAATACCCGGTTCCTCTGGCCCCATGTCATTGACATAAATGACACGGCGTTGATACCCACGCTGCTGCTTGATCCCGGCTAATGCAATCATAGCATCCTGCGCTTCTTTCTTACTTTCAAAATGTTCCTGCCTTAACTGACCGCCCCGCCCAATCCGGCCCCACTCCCTCATAAGATTGTAGCCGCCAAACAAATCCGGCTGGATGGACAGGCGGTAATAGCGGTGCATGTTTTTGGTGGGGTCTGTGCGGGTCAGTCTCATCATGGCGTTGCTCCCGGCTTGTCAACAAAATGTAAGACCAGTGAAATAATGGAGACAATCAAAGCTAAAACAGATATGCGTACGGTCCACCACATGGCCTTGTTGTTACTTCTGGCAATCTTCCTGCCTTCCTCTGCATTCGCCTTTGCCTCTTCTTCCCTGCGTTTCCGTATCCATTCCTCGGCAAAACGTTTATTTTTTTCGTTGTAACGTCCTAGGTTAAGATTTTCTTCGACCTCCTCAATGCTCAGCTCATAGAATTTATGATATGGATGAGTTTTATTATACGGATTATTCATTTCTACTCCCACAACCTTGCGGCAATGCCCTGCTCTTCCGGCCCCACGGCATCGGCATAGATGGCCGTGGTCTTGATGTCCGAATGCCCCATCCATTTTTGTAACATATTAAGCGGCGCGCCTTTGAGAATGGCGTTGATCCCGTAGCCATGGCGCAACCCCTTGGGGCAACGGTGCGGCCCTTCCGGGATTCCGGCTTCCTTCATAATGTCTGTGACAATGATATGCCCCCACCTGCGCGTCCAGTTCCAAAGGGGCACTTGGGAGAGCTTCTTGCGCCTTTGCGCTTCCCGGATGCTGTGCGCCACATTGAGCGTGTCCATAAACTCCGGGGGAACGGGAACGGTACGGTAGATGATTTTGGGCTGGCCGTTCTTGTCTTTTCGCTTTTTCAAAGACCGGATCGCAAGGGTGTGGCCGGAGAGATCAACGCGGGCCGGGGTAAGTTCCAAGGCTTCAGAAATCCGGCAACCGGTATAATGAAGCGTTTCGCAAAGGGTACGTTCAAGGCTGGGTTTTTCTCTGGCTACACGTAGGAAGGCGGCGCGTTCATCGGCGTTCAGATAAAGGCGGTTTCCTGCGGTATCGTAAAGGGCCATTTTGCTCATACTTCCCATTATTCCATGAGAAGTGGGAAGTCACAAACAATTTCAAAATTAATCCCCGGAAAACTAACGCTTGCAAATGCGAGGCCTCGCCGGCAGGCCTGCGATTAGAAACCCTGCTGCAGGGCGGATTTACTTCCCACTATTACCATTAGTGGGAAGTAAATCGGCTTGCTCACGGATCACGATGCAAGATTCCGCCTATATCGTGTAGCGTTTCCCGGACCTTGTCGGCCTTCTCGCCCGGGCCTTTAGTCTCAGCCCACGTTTCTTTCACCCCTTTTTTGATGCGGTCCCAAACCTTATCAACTCTTTCAAGCAACTCCTCTGGAGAGGTATCACTCGTAAAGTTCGCTATCTCCGTCTTTCTATTATCGACGATTGAGGCATAAGTCTCCAAATCTTCCAATAATTCTTCTGCAAGAGCGTCGTTGTTGGCCCCTGAGTGCAGACTCTCCGCAATTTGTCGAAGCCGTGAACTAAATGTCCTGACGACTGAGTTAATATCATCTCTGTCTGCTTGGCGTAAATCATCGCCAAACCTAATTAATGTTGCGATAATATGATCGATTAATTTTTCAACTGACATTTTGTCCATTTCACTGAAGAACGATCAGTTTTTGCCCGACAATATCAGCATCAGAGAAACTTGAATGCTTATATTGGGCCGTCCTGATGATATTGGCGAGAAGGACTTGCTCGTTACCCTGATTGTGGCCCTTGTTGAAGGCCAGAAGATCATTTTGGACTTGGTATTTGGCACAGCTTACAGAAAACAGCACCACAAAAATCAACACTAAACATCTATACATGACACTCCCCCAACTCGGTAACAGTTATCAAGGCCTGCAGAAACAGGCCTTGATATCCGAATAGAGAGCCTTAACGACCCCTCTTAATGCTTGTCTGAGAAACCAACCTAACTTGCCGCTTACCAAGTCACTTTGAAGCAGCCTTCGGCGCTCCCAAGGACTTGATGTTTTCCATTTACAAAACCCATCTTTTCCACGTTAGGAAAAAAGACAAACCTTTCGCCATGACCATCAGGATCAGTAAAGCCTTCAACCGTTTCTGGTCCGACCATGAGTGCGGCGGTATTTTCGCCGGGATTTTTTTGCATACATATTTTAATGCGGTATGGCCCGTTATAGACATACTGGCAGGTTTCCCCGTCCTGCAAATTGGCAAGAAGCGGAAATTCAAGGGGTTGCGACTCTTGTATAAACGTGGCATAGCCATCACCACGCTGCCAACAGTAGACTTCCTTTAGTCTGATAGTTTTTGTCATAGTGCACTCCCGATAAACAAGTACTATTGATAATCTATTGAAACAGTTTCGCTAAAAATGTTACAAGTGGGCGTTATGTGCGGCTTTTATACTTGTAAAATGCTTGATCCGGTGCTTGATAATGTTTTCTGCGAGGCGCGGAAACCTTTCTGGCTCTGCCTTTGCGGGTTTTGAAACAGTCTTAGCGAAACTGTTTCAAAAATGCCTCATCAGCAATACGACATTCCCGGACTGAGCCTGTACACCCCTTCCGGAGAACGCAAATATCTCAACACGCAAGAGCGTCAAAGGCTGCTGAAAATCCTGCCTGCCTACCCTTCCGATCAGGCTCTTTTTATTTTCACGCTGATCTACACAGGCTTTCGCGTTTCGGAAGCTCTGGCCTTGACGCCGATGAATCTGTTGAGTGATCCCCCCGCAATAGCGGTGCGCTCCTTAAAAAAACGCTCCAGGAAAAGGCGTATACGTTCTGTCCCGGTTCCCGCGTATCTTATGTGGGAATTGCAAAAGGCTTATTTGCCGGGCGGCGGGGGTGGCGAACGTAGAGACAAACGGATATGGGGGTTCAGCCGGACGACAGGTTGGCGCATGGTCAAAGAAGTGATGGCCGCGGCGGGTATTCAAGGGCCGCAAGCCACGGCACGGGGTTTGCGACACACCTTCGGCACGCATGCAGTTAAAAGCGGTGTGCCAATCACACTTATTCAAAAATGGCTCGGCCATGAGAAACTCAGCACAACAGCCATTTACACGCAGCTTGTGGGACCGGATGAAATCGCGGCGGCAGCAAAAATGTGGGAAGGAAGCTGAAGGAATTTATTCGGTCTAATTCTCCGCCTTCATCCTGTCCATACATTCTCCGCATATGAGTGACACGTCCGGTTTCGCCCAAGCGTTTACACCGCATTCGGGGCAGGTGTATTTCGTCTTGCTGGCGGCTTTTTTCTTGGTTGTTTTTTCATCGTGCGTGCGGGCTTGCCACGGCATGGTAAACCCCTTCGCAATCAGTTTGTCACATGCGATTTCAAACGCGCCGCCAGTCTCAATGTAATGGGTCATGCTCTGACCTGTCTTTTTGCCGCCAGGTTGTCCGCTGTCTGAGGGGATCAGACCCACCTCCTCCATCATCTGCGCCCATTCCCGGTTGTGATAACCGCCTCGTGAAGGCTTGCCAAAATGATACTGTTTGAGGTGACACATTTCATGGACAAGGGTTGAGAGCATTTCAGCGATGGACCTGTCCTTAAAGGTTTCAGGATTGAGGGCAATTTCATCTGTAATCCGTTTGCCTTCCCTCTCGCTCCACGTATCGCCCCAAAAATATCCGTAAGCCCCGCGCTTTCTGTGCAGCACCAGAACACAGGACGGCAAGGCGCTGCCAAACAACGCCTTGTTGAAGTGGTCATAGGCTTTATAGAGATAATCATATGTATCTTTGGTGGGTTTCATTATTATTTTCCTTCTTCCATTTTTGTATCGTACGATACAAATTTTATTAATATTCTTCTGCCAGCATGATGGTGAGAACCCGGCATGTTTTGCTGAGGTCGGCGGGATCCTCCGAACCGTATTGATAGTCAGAATCGTAATAGTCGATCTTCCAGAAAATCTTTTGCCCTTCATATTCAAGCGCGCCAAAGTCGTGCTCGCCGTACGGGTCGTTGTCTTCGCTGAAATCATCAAACTCCCGGATCATGGACGCGATGATGATTTGTGCCTCCGGCCCCAAAGCGGCTATGCCCTGTGTCATCACGGCCTTTCCTGGAATGATGTTCTTTTCAAACATAAGGGGCACCATCAACTGGCCCCGGAAGCGGTCATTTTGTTCTCTGAGTTTTGCGGCTCCTTCTGTCATTGTTTCCTTCCTTTCAAAAATAAAAAATGGGTTGCTCCTGCAACCCTGCCACGTGGCCGAACGTAGGAAGGTAGCAAGGTCAAGTGCAGAAGCCCTTCCCTGAAGGGCCCTGGGCGAAAAATCGGCGAAAGATTCCTGTCTTTCCTAGCCTTGGCGACGGCAAAGCAGGAATCTGTTCGCTCTATTTTTCGGCTTCCAACTTGACCGCGCGAGAAACCTAGGTTTCTTAGCCCTCAATAAAAAAGCGGCGCTTGAAAAGCGCCACCCTATACGGCTGCCATGCAGCCGCCCCGCGCGCGGGATCGTGACCTTTGGCGGCAAACCGCTTTGGCGGGTTCCGTGAGGTTAGAGGCTGTGCCTCTTAGCGACATAGAGCCCGGTCCCTGTGCTGGCACAGGGACGCGCCCGAACTCTTTTTCAAAAAAGAAACATAAAAAGAAAAAGTCAGCGAAAGAAACACCGGTTACAAAGCCACTCCTGATAAGGAATGAAACGGCTCAAAGAAAGCATGTATGGTCTAATTGGCGGGGGGCTGATCCACGATATCAAGACGATGTTCAATCCGGGTTAAACGGTGTCTGACCTTATCAAGTTCCCCACCATGATCGGTAAGAATGCGATAAATATTATTGACGTCTTCAGAAATAGTGCTGAGACGGGACTCAATCGCCCGGAAATTAGAATCGGTGCGTTGGACAAAGTCTCCCAGATATTTACGATTGTCAGCAATCTCATTGCGTAATTCACGCAATTGCTCAAGGATTAACTCTGCTGTGTTGTCGTCTGTTTCCACCATATATTCAGTATACAGACTATTCTGTTCTGCCGCACGTTATTTTTGGACCGAAACTGGTGTTTGAAAGCGAGAAAAGGCGGGTGGTGGGAAACCCCCGCCTTTTCCGCCCCGCGGCGCTGATAGCTGTCAAGGGGGAGAGCTATCAGAAACCCTGTCCTCATCATCGAGATACCAGTGCGCCATCTGTTCGGGCAGATCGTCGATATCCAGCTCATGGTCAATGAACTGCACGCCGCGCCTTATCAAATGGCGCATGACTTCCCCATAGGCTTGCGCCGAAGTAGAGATATAGACCTGGTTCACAGCATCTTCGGCCAAGAGGCGAAGCTGCTCTTCGCGGTGTTTGGCCACGGTAATGACGCGGCGCATGCGGCTTTTCTTCGCCATCACGGCTTGCGGCCCTCCCGAACAATAGATATGAAACAAGCGCTAAAACACTGATATCAAACAGGTTTCAGACTCAGATTAACGGATAATCCTTATTTTTGAGTCTAAGCCTCAAATAATGACCAAAATAAGATATGGGCTTTGATTATAAACAGCTCACGGCCCCGCATATTAAAGCGGCCAGAGCGCTCCTGAGTTGGGAACAAAAGGATTTGGTGGCAGCGTCGAGCGTGTCTTTAAGCACGGTACAGACCGTGGAACGGGGCGGCAGCGTTCTGGACCGCACCCTGCGCGATATTTTCAACGCCTTTGAAAAGGAAGGCATCGAGTTTTTCAATGGCGAGGAACCGGGAGTCAGGAGGCGCAAGAAGGCCGGGGATTAATCCTTGTCAGTGAGAAAATCCTGCGGGGTATCCGTGTCATGTACAAGTGTGGGGATCATGAGCAGAAGAGAATCCAGACACATTCTCGCAGTTTCAACGCCCTCTTGAGCCTGTTCAAGCTGCTTGTCCGCCTCTGAAACAATCTCGATGATAGTCTTTAACCGCCCTGATAAATAATCTTCATGCATGTTTTTCTTGCTTTTATTTAACGTAATGGACTATAAAGTCCAATAAGGAAACGGGTGGGGATCAGGACACTAGGTATGTATAGGGCTGAAAAGCCAGCTATACGCGCCTGACCCCCACCAGTCCCGCTATTCCCCCCGGCCTATGTATGGGGAGAAGGCCGGAGGGAACGTGCATCACCTTGATCTTTTTGTTTCGTGTGTGTTGGGGAGAGAAACAGATCAAGGAATTTGGGAAAACAGATATTTAAGCACACGCCTCCTGCTCACCGTTTGCCCTGATGCTGTCAGCCTCCGCATCTTTTAGACCGCGCGGCATAAGCTGACAGCGTAACTTCATCAAAAGCCTGTCCATATTTTTAAAGGATTGTTTAGCCTCACGCTTGAGCCGTTCGGCATCTCGCAAAGCCCTCTCCGCCATGAAATCTATAGGTTCACACCCCGCACCACGCATTGATACCTCCCTCTTTTTTCGATCAATGTTAGGGGTAATGAACCATATAGTTCACAACTATGTCAAGAATTTTTTCTAATATTTTTCCGATTTAGAAAATATTTTTCTTGTTTTTGCCTTTTTAAAGGTATAAATGTTTAACTTAGGTATGTATAGGCATTTTACAAAGAGCCAGCTTAGGGCAGCGCTTGAGTTGCTCAAATGGAGACCGCAAGCAGAAGTGCTGGCGGCACGTTCCGGTGTCAAAATTGGAACGCTGAACAAATACCTCGCCGCTGAAGGACCGGAAAGACTAGGTCCTGCCAATCAAGCAAAAATCGCCAAGACTATGACGTTGGCCGGAATCGAGTTCCTGGACACAGGGGGCGTTCAACCAAAACCCGTTCTGACCGTATTGGAAGGGGACGATGTAAATAATCTGGTCCTCGATGATATTTATTACTCTTTGAAGGATACGGGCGGTGAAGTGCTTATTTGCGGCCTATCGGAAATTCCCCCGGAAGATGAACGATATGCAGATGTCAAAGCCCATGTTGAACGCTTGCAGGACGCCGGAATTACAGAACGTATTCTGATTGAAAAAGGCGATACAAATCTCATCGCGCCAACAGAATGGTATAGATCGCTGCCTCAAAACAATTTTAACAACGCGCCATACCAGATTTACGGCAACAAAATTGCGCTCAAGAATTGGGGGCCGCCGCAGCGGATTATCGTCATTGAAGATGAACAACTGGCGGTCACTATGCGGACGACGTTTAATTACCTTTGGGATGAGGCCGCGCCAGTGCGGAGAAGGCGGTCCTGATTGTCCGGTTTGCCTCTCGCATTTCCTGAAAAAACCACCCAAGGCGCAAATCGCCTTATCCCGATCACGCCGGACTTGTTGCCATCGTTCCAAAAAATTCTGAACAACGTTCAAGCCCTCGATCCGATGTTGAGGTCCGCCGCCTATTTCGCCCTGACAGGCCGGGATGGGTTGTATCTCTACGGCAATGACAAGACAGGCATGGTCATAGCGCTTCACCCCAACAGGAAAGACCTGCTGTTGTTTTTTCCGCCATTTGGAGAGGATCCGGCAGGATTGATAAAACAGGCGCTTTGTGATCCGGCCTTGCCAGAAGGCGGGGTGCAACTGGCGCGGATTCCTGTTCAAGATATAGAGCTTCGCAAGAAACTGGAAAATCTTGGTATCACAGATTTGGAAGAAGAAGATGTATTGGACTGGCGGTTCCCGGTTCATCTGGTGGCCCCGGAAAAGATCATCGAAAGGAAGGGTAAGCCTTTCAACAACCTGAGAGGTCATGTGAACAGGGCTTTCCGCAAAGGTCTGGATGCGAAAAAGATTGAGATTGAGCGTCATGAAAGTGATGTGATGAGCGTTGTACAAAGATGGGCTGAAAGGATCAATAAGCCGGACTTTGCATATGGTGATCTGGTGGGTCCGGCTGTGAAAGCGCTTGCGCTTATGAAGTCCGGCCATGTGCCTGTGGAAGGCTTGATTGTTTATGATGGTGCGGAGCCGGTGGGGTTTTGGCTTTGGGATGAAGCGCAACTCGATAAAGGCATAGCTGTGTCTTTGGTGCGCTGTTCTGTTGGCAGACATGGCGCGGCGGAATTTGCCGGGTTGAAGACGAGTGAACTTTTAAAAGAGAGGGGCTTTGTCAAGTTTTGTTTCGGCGGGTCTGAAACAAAAAAACTGGATGATTTCAAGCGCAAATTTTGCCCCATAAAATCAATTCCTCTTGCCAGCAAATATGGTCTGAAAACACTGTCCTTCGATAATTAGCTGCCCAAACCCAATTTGAGCCATTGTCTCCATTTTGGCCGGAATTGCTGCCGCGCTATCCAGAACGCGGCTGCATCGGCAGACAGTCCAACCTCTTGGCTCGGCACAAGAACGGTCCCGACCTGTTTTAGATCGCGCTCTATTTCGTCATAAAGTGCCGTGGCAATGCCCCTGCGCCGATACGCCTCGATGACCTCCACATTTGTCACATTGGCTTGCAGGACGCTTAAATCGAACATGGCGTGATAGGGTCCGTAAAGCCGCGCCTCCCCTACCCTGCTGCCATCCAGATAGGCCACGTAGTATTTGTCGCTGCGCGCCGGTCCGAACTCCCGGCGGATTTCAACGTGAGCGCCTCTGATGCGCCGCATAACGGACTCGCTCTGCATGCCCATCTGCCAGAGGGTTTCATGTATAGCGGCAAGGTCGTGGGTCATGGGAGCTTACCGGAAATAAAAGCCGCGCCCCCAAAAGGCTGGCGGTCTTTTATTTCCGCGCGTGGGGTGTTTGACGGGATAGAGCATGAGGGGTCAATCATCTTCCCCTTCGTCATACTGATAGGAGAACGAGCGCTGTCTGACACGCTCAATATAGACGGTCTCGCCTTCCACGGTATAAAAAACATTGTGGGCCCCATAACCGAATTTTCGGAAACCGGGCGGACCATAGCGTTCTTCAACCCCCATTAGAGGGCATTTTGAAAGCAGTATGAATAGGTTTTCCAGGCCATCCAGATAGGTTTCGGATTGATGTTCACCAAACTGGTCATACCCGTAAATCTTGATATCTACGAGATCGGCCTTGGCTCTCGGACGTAATTTATAATCGGGCATTACCCTTTACGGGCTTGGATAGTGGAACGGGCTTCACGGCGGACATCGTCCATCGTGGTCAAAGGCTCCTGACTGGCGCGGTTGTATTCATAGGCTTGCTGTAAATCAAGCGCGCAGCGCCGTTTCTTTTCTTCATTGGAAAGCGCATTCCAACGGCGGATTTCCTCATCCGTTGCCACGGCTGAAGGCATGATGTCGTCTATGGTTTCCTGTTCGCTCATAAAGTCATTATAGCAGAGATAATTTAAGGATTTCCAGCAAGTTCAACATAGTATTTTGACAAATATGCCTTTTGTACCGTTTAGTTTGTACATGGCAAGCCCCCCTGCCCTCGTTGAAAGAGCCCTTAAAAAGATCGGCAAAAATGAGAATACCGGGCGGCGGTTTGGTTTTGAAGGAGCGCAGAAATCCTCATGTGCGGACGGTTCACACAGCATTTCACCTGGCAGGAGCTCCACGAATTTTATGATCTGTCTTACCTGGGGGATTTCGAGCTGGAGCCGGCCTATAACATCTCACCATCACAAATGATCCTGGGCGTTGGACCGCAGCGTATTTTAAGGCCCATGCGTTGGGGCCTGGTTCCGTCCTGGTGGAAAAAACCGCTGAATGAACTGCCCTCTACGTTTAATGCGCGTGCGGAAGGCCTCCCGGAAAAGCCGATGTTCAGGGCAGCATTCAAAAGACACCGTTGCCTGATACCGGCGAGCGGGTTTTTTGAGTGGACGGGAGATAAAGGAAATAAACAACCCTGGTATATTTCAGGGGTTGATGCTGCACCCCTGACCTTTGCCGGGCTCTATGATTTTTGGGAACAACCTGATACAGGCGAGAAGCTGTTGTCCGGAACGATTGTCACCTGCGCGGCCAATAGGTTCATGAAGGGGCTGCACAGCCGCATGCCTGTGATCTTGGGACCGGACGACCAAACGCGGTGGCTGGAAGAGCCGGACGCATCGGTTTTGAAGCCCTGCCGTGATGAGTGGCTTAAAGCCTATCCTGCGCCGCGTATTGTGAATGACGGGCGTTACCAGGGAACAAATTCGATCAGGCCGGACCCCTCTCCTGCACAGCAAGCGTTAGACATGATTCAGGGCATCGCTACAGCGCAGTACGCGTATACGGCCCATGACGAGCTGCCGGAGATGTATGGAAGTGGCCTTGTTGAAAAGGAAGAGTGGATTGCAAACCGGATAAAGGCCATGCGTTTTGAAGGATTGAAGGCCGCTGATATGGCATTTAAATATGGATTGGATAGTGGACGAGTTTGATTGTTAATACCGTTCGACAAAAGGAAAAAGTGTTAATGAAACCTCTTATTATTGATTGGGACAGCCTGCGCGAGAATTGTGTCGAACTTTATTGTTTGATTGCCTCGCCAGTTCCAGAGGAGAAAAAGGAAGACCCAATTGCTGATGCATACGTCCACTTTTACCGATACAAGATCTCCGTGCTTCTTCTGGACATAGCAATAAGGGCCCGGGTTGTGGATGATATTCTGGCCCGCAACGAAGACGAGTGTAGGATGGGTAAGCGCCAGTTTCACGAGGCTATTGGCACGTATGAGAAGGGGGAAAGTGGAGAACTAGGACTCCGTGCGTCGCTGAATAAGATTATCCATGCTAACTTCATAGAGCTCATCTGCGACGGAATCGAAGATGAATATCAAGAAGAAGATATGGTTTGCCGTGCACACACGGGTCGGTTGAAGTTGACGGGAAAGAAGGGTGAGGAGACATGGTCCGTATTGCTGTCACCGGTGGCGGTGTGTCGCGAAATTCTACATTGGCTTGATCTCGTTGAGGAGAATAGTCGCTTGCACAAGTTGTATCAGTGAGGTCGGTGAAAGCATAGCACTCATCGCACCTTTTCCATATCGGGTAATTCTGTATTAAGTAGTTCAACGATTTGGTTAGGCGCTGATTGAGGGAGTTGTCCGCCTCACGGCGTTCTCTTCGGTTCCCCCGTATTTGCCTTACACCCCAAAGGGGTCGAAGAAACCCGCGCTTCTCCGTCAAGACGGATCACCCCGGAATCTGATTACGGCATTTCTCAAGAATGTGCAAAATTGTTCAGGGATGCGTAGAGGACTGCCCTGCCCCGTCTTATGGACGCGGGCGCGGCAGTCCCGGGTAATTATCCCCCTACAGCTTCGTTTGGATTGGGGGCGGCTTTGGCACGGCTCAAATCTCGGTCAAACTGTTCAACGGTCCTGGCGGTGAACACCGTATTGCCGTTGACGGTCGTCTTGGAGCGATAGGTGTTTTTCAGGGTCAGGCCTTTCTTGTCATTCTCTGTCAATTCCTGGGGTGTTGAAGCACTGGCAGCGTGTACATAACGCCCATAGCCGATATTGATGGGTTGGAAACCCTGTTCTTGCAATTCTTCAAGGGATGTATCGAAAGTGGCTTTTCGCTGCTGTTTATTGCCGAACCGGGTTTGCGCGGCGGCTGTTGTAAATTCGACGGAAAGCTGCCTGGATTTGAAGTCCTCGCCCTTTTGATCGACAAGGTTTTCAACGTCATTTTCTGAAAGAACGGATACGGTTTTGATTTCGGTGGCGGCGATACGTTCATCACGCTCGCCTGCTTTAAACAAGAATACATTATGAATAGACATAATAAATAATCCTCCAATACTGTGAATTAATTGTGGACAACTTAGTCCAGTTTATGTAGAGCGTCAATAAATATGAAAAGATCACCTATTTTGAGAGGATTTTATTATGCCAAATAGTAATAATAGCCCGGTGAAAAAATTCCGGTCCAGCAATGTATCCGTCGCCATTTGGAAAAATGAGGGGACCGACAAAAACGGAGAACCGAAGCTCCGAAGCAGCGTGACCTTGCAGCGGGTTTATACGGACAAGAACACAGGTGAAACCGTCAATTCAGAAATCACCCTGTTTCCTGAAGACCTACACAAAGCCATGAAGGTTTTGGAGCAAACGGACCGTTTCCTGAACGTCGTAGAAGACTAGTCATCAGGAATTGCCGGCGGCATCCGGCTTTTTTTGACCGCCGCAAAATCCTGAAAATATCTGGACACACTCCCGGACACACTGGCTGGACATACTGAACTGTGTACTCTGTCCGGGTGTGTCCGGCTTTCTTAAAGGGGGTCTTCGGATGGCGGCAGGCAACCTGCTCAAAGGCGCGCTTATGCGTACAGTAGTGATGTGGGGATCCTGACACCAGCCTGTACTTGCCCGATTGTTGCGGGGTGATTTGGGTGTTGTGTTGAAAGTGTGTCTATGTCCGCGGAGTCTGTCCGGATGGTGTGTCCATCTGCTCAAAAGCGTGCGGATCAATTTGGCGCTTGAGCCCTGCTTTAATTGATGACGGAGCGCAGCGGTATGACATTGCCTGAATGACGTTTCAGGACAATGCCTGTATAGACGGTGGGCTTTGCCGGATCTTCGGACGTTCTGAGCCTGCGGTGCAGGATGCCCCTTTCCTTGACCTTTTTGCCGAATGTGGTTCTGTTCAGCGGTTCGATCACGGGGTTGTTCTGACACCATTCCAGATAGTCATCGAGCAATTCGGTAGCTCTGACATATCCGTTGGCGCTTTTTTCAATGCGCCCTTTGAAATAGCGTTCCAGACCATCCAGATCACGGGCATATTCGGATGTGATTTGGGCTTGCTGCAATGCTTTACGTTTTTTCGTTTTCTCAACCTGAATGACCTGTTGGTTCTTGGCAAGCTGCTGTTTGAGCTGTTCGGCTTCATGATTTTTTGCGGAAGTAACCAGCCAGGGGCCCAGGCCGGAAATGACTTCGACAAGCAGCATAAAACCGATAGCCAGAATGCTTATGACCGTTTTGGTATCCAGACCTGAAATTCGTGCCATGTTTTCAATTTGTGCATCACTTGAGGTGTGGACCACCTTTAAATCCATCCCGTTCATGCGGTTTTCAATCTGCTCGATTTTATCTTTAATTTGCTGCGCTTCTTTTGCGGTTTCGAGCTCACCGACAAAGCCTGCATATTTCTTGCAGAATTTGCGGGAGAGCTGTGCGGTTGTTTCCTGGGGAATGCAACCTTTTGTGGACGCCCAACGCTTATGCGCCCTGGAAGCGGCTATATCGCCTTTTATGGCCCCTATCGCACGAATGGTTCCGTATGAAGTGAGCGTGGCCTCCAGCTTTTTCTTCTGAACCTCCGCTTTCTTATAGGCCGCCTTGGTGGCATTGGCCGAGCCGATAGACTGGTCTTTTTGCATGGAATAAAAGCCGAATGCAGATGCCAGGCTGAAACCTGTGCAAATCACAAAGGCAATCAGACAGCCAAAAACGGCTGGCGCATTTTTGCCTCTCCAGCAATTGGTCGCCCAGTTGAGAAGTTGCATTTTGATAATATCGGCGCTTCCATAGGCCGCAGCAAACACCAGTGATTGGGACAGGCCGAACTTGACGTTGAAAAAAACAGACAAGGCGCAAAATATCCCAACAGCCAGCTTGCCTATTGTCAGGGCCTTCACGCTGTACGCCATCAATTTTCTCCGATTTGCCTATATACCTTTATACCGCTAGCGGTATAACGTTACAGTTATTCCGCTACCTTTATGGCGTTATCACAACATCATAAATATGTAAATAAGTTATGGCAAAGCGTTGACGTTATACCGCTAGCGTTGTAACGTTACCTTTATGAGGCAATATGCAAATCATTGCCTCCCCTTTTGTTGCATCAATCCGCAACGTTCATGGGAACATTGATATGAAGGTTCTGACGGTAGCCCAGGGCAAAGGCGGCGTTGGCAAAACAACACTGGCTGTCAATCTGGCATGTGTCGCCCAGCATAAGGGTCTGAAGGCTGTTGTTGTCGAGCTGGACCGCCAGGGAACGGCATCATCCTGGTTTGAACGCCGGGGCAAAACTCCGGAAGTTGTCCCCTCCTCCGGTGTTGAACTGGCAAAAACCCTGAAAAGTCTGAAAGCAAAAAAAACGGATTTGGTGATTATTGATCTTCCCGGAACGCATACACCTTCTGCGGTGTGGGCGATCCGGGAAGCAGATTTTGTTTTGATTCCTGGCCGGCCTAACGAGGTGGATATGGAAGCGGCGGAAAGCACGGTGCGGACCGTTGCTGATGAAGAAAAAGACAGCGCCTTCGTGATTACATTTTCAGGGGCCACCTCGCCAAAAGCCAAAAAAACCCGCAAAGATCTTGAAGCATTGGGGCTGGAAGTTGCGCCTGGGGCCGTGAGAAACCACAAGGACTTCGAAGAATCCGTAAACAAGGGCTTTGGCGTCATTGAACGGTTTAAAAAATCGAATAGCGCGCAGGATGTTTTGAATTTGTGGACCTGGCTTGCGAAGCGTATGGAGATATCAAAATGAACAGACTGGCGAATTTGGGCGCAGCAGCCAAAGGCACACAAAAGCCCGCCCCTGCGGAAAAAGAGCCTGTGAAGCGCCAAACGCTGTATCTGCCCTTAAGCATCTGGAGAACATTGAGAACGGCCTCTACGGACCTTGAAAAGCCGCAGCAGGAGATATTCAGGGAAGCCCTGGACCTTTGGTTTGCGGAACACAGCCTTCCAAGCTGGCAGGATCAACTGGATGCAGCAGCAAAAAAGAAAGGTAAAAGCGGGACGTAACTCCCCTGCCCTTCTCCCAGACTGCCAGATTGTTTTTTACAGCTCTTTCAAGTGACTGATGGGTTTTTTTGACACACAAGATTGTCAACTGACAGTCAAACCATTGTCAAAGCACGCCTTGTCATTGATGGTCAATTGATACTGTCAGTTTCATGGTCAAATATTAAGCGATACACTTAGTATATTGAATAATAATTCTTTTTTCCTTGTCAGCATGTGTCAACCTGAAAATTTGACAGCCTATCAATCGTTCTTCGGATCGGAGTAGGGACGTGGTCAATTAACCAGAAGTGCCGCCTGTCACCTGACCATCAATGACAGGCAGTTATCCAGAGAAAAAACGCGCCAAAAAATAATTTGTTCTCGTCGGTCCAGAACGGCCTTGGTAGAGTCGTTTTGGTACTATCAATTTCATATTTCTGACCATCAATGACCAGTCAAAAATTTAGCATAGCGCAAGCTGCCAAAATCGCCGGAAAAGCTCGGAATACTATTAAAAACCGCATGAATAAAGGGCGGTTGACCTGGGAACTGGATGGGGGTGGCAACAAGGTCATTGACGCTTCGGAGCTGGTCAGGGTTTTCGGGGATGATTGTCAGTTTGACAGGCTTGACAACAGGGCAGGGGGCAAGCCTGTCAAAAAGCCGGAAAGCAAGGCCGGGACGGACCTGGAGCGTGAATTATCGGATGCGCGCAGAGAGATTGAGCGTAAAAATGATATAATCCGCAAACTGGAAGAGGACAAAGACTATCTGAAGGAAGAACTTAGCGGCTTTAGAAAAATGCTCCCTGATCTGAGGGGTCAAAAATCAGAGGCGGATAAAAAACTCGATATGTTTGAGAAAATGGTCCTTGAGATGCAGGAGCAAAATGATAATCAGGCCAAACAAACCAAAGAATTGATGGAGCGGGTGCAAATGCCGTGGTGGCAAAGATGGAAGAAATCCTCATAAAAGCTCTCTGAGTAGCCTTTACAAAACAGGGTAGGGGAGAAGGAAAATTTCATTGAACGCATCCAGCCCCGCTTATTTCGCAAACTAGACCCCTTTTAAATTTGTTGCGGTGAACTCATTGCCGTCCTTCTTCAAAAAGCACAAAAACCTATAGGAAATTCATGCAACAGGGTATTTGAAAAAGGGCAGGGAATCCAAAACTGTTCCTTAATCTTGTCTTTCGGAAATTCCATTTTTGCCTCAGAAGGCCATAGAGAGCGCTTTAAGATTTTCAGGTAGGTAGAAACCAAATTTTTAATTTCGTGGATGCAGCCCCGGCTTATGGTGAAAATAGCTGCATTTTCAGCCTGCACATAAGGTCGATGGCGATAGCCACAGAAATTTCCGCTTGCTTGTCTTGCCAAGCAAAATGTCTCGGTCTTTCGGTAGATGTTGAGTTTTGGTTTTTGGGGCTGTGGTGGTGCAAAATAATAATTAAATTTTTAGAGTCGGCGCTTGCGCCGTCTATTTTAGGCCACGGCAAAGCCGTGGGGCGAAGCGAGCTTGCGAGCGGAGGGTAGGGTGTAAAAAAATAATTAAGGTTGGTAAGAGAGGGGGTTTGGGAGTGGGAGTAGTGTTTTATGAGGTTTGAATCTGGGTTAGTGAGTGTTACAAAATGACGAAGAATTTTAAACCATTGAAAATAAACAATAAACTGGAATAGAAGGCGCTAATGAGTTCCGAAAGGGACGAATCTTGGTTCCGAAAGGGACGAAGTTGGGTTCTGAAAAGGACGAATCTTAGTTCCGAAAGGGACGAATCTAAATGTATTTTTCAAAGTATGGTTCCTAGAGGGACGAACAAAGTTGTGGGTGGTTCCTAGAAGGACGAATATTTCCGTTGCATTGGTTCCTAGAAGGACGAATATTGAGGTTCCGAAAGGGACGAATCGGGTTCCTAGAGGAACGAATTTTTCAAGGAATTTTGTATGAGCAAGTTATTACCAGTGCGGCATCCGAATAAGGATTTTTTCATTCTTGATGTCAGCGATGCTAATCCAAAAAATGATATGGCATCCATGGAACACCCCATATTTTCACTGTCGATAAAGCCGGATATGCGCGAGCTGGAGTATGAAACAGGTAACGGTAAACGCTTGGTAGTCGTGCCCTCTGGTCGAGGTCTTGCAACAATCATGGACAAGGATATTTTGCTCTATTGCATCTCAAAACTGGTGGACATGAAGAATCGGGGAGAACAGATTACGCCGATAGTGGAGTTGAGCGCCCATGAAGTGATGGTTGCCACCAACTGGAGAACGAACAAGACAAGCTATAAGCGTTTTGAGGATGCACTGGTGCGTATGCGGGGAACTACAATCCACACTGATATTCCAACCGGTGATGAAATCAATTCGGAAGGTGAGGGGATTATCAAGAAATACAGAATTAAGCGCAAAGCCCCAGATGGCACTATCTCCCAATTTGGGCGGCTTATGAAAGTCGAAATTACATTGTCGGACTGGATTTTTCGGTCTGTTGACAGTCTTGAAGTCTTATCAATTAACCGCGAATATTTCCGCTTGCGCAGGCCTTTGGAACGTCGCCTTTATGAAATTGCCCGAAAGCATGTGGGAACCAAAAACAAGCGTTGGACAATTGGAATAGAAAAATTGCAGCGAAAAGTCGGGACGTATAGCAAAGACAAAAAAATTCAGGCCAATCGACTTAAAAAATTCCGCTTTAACTTGAAGGAAATCATCCGCGACGGGAACATTCCAGATTACGGCTTTATGCTTGATGGAGATAACGTGGTAATGCAGCGGCTTGTGGACATTACTGCGATACCAGACCGGACAAACTTTATAAAATTGCGGCCTGATACTCTCGACAAAGCGCAAAAGATTGCGGCTAAGATCGGAACATCACTTTTCGAGCTTGAGCGGGAGTGGAATGAGTGGAGCAAAAGCAAGTCAGAACAATTAAAATCTCCAGATGGCGCATTTATTGCTTTTTGTCAGCAGAAGCAGGGATCTTCAGGAGCACAGCGAGTATTACAGGCACGGGAGCAGGATAATGAAGCCCGGCAGCTAGGGTTGATATTGCCTGATATGGAAGAAACGGGGAAGTTAGAGCATGGAGATTAAAGAGTATATAATGATCGCGGCTATTTTCCTAGGTCCGATAGTAGCGATACAGGTCCAAAAAATACTTGAGGGTTGGAAAGAACGCCGTAGCCAGAAGCAGAAGATTTTCAGCACCTTGATGACAACCCGTGCAACATATCTGGCTCCAGAGCATGTTGCAGCTCTAAACTCCATTGATCTGGTCTTTTCAAAAAAAAGAAAGAAGGAAAAACCGGTTGTTGAAGCATGGGAATCTTTATTGGATCACCTAAGTCACGGATATCCGAATGTGAAGGATTATGAAGTTGAGGATCAAAAAAACTTAGAAAATGCACAGCAGGAAGCAAGTCAAAAACATAGTGACCTTCTAGGTAATTTGCTCAGCAAAATGGCATCGTATCTTGGTTACGATTTTTCAGATGTTCACATTAAGCGCAGCGTTTATTTCCCTGGTGGTCATGTTGAAATAGAGAATGATAATCATCTCATTCGTAAAGGGTTTATTGGCATGCTATACGGAAAATATCCTATAAGTATGAATATCACCGGAGTACCTGACCAGGCATCGAGAGAAGCGCCTAACAATAACACGCCGGACTCTTCAAAAATTATCGATCAAAAGAAAGCCAGTTAACGCCAACTCATTCCAGCTTCCGCCGCCGGCCCTGTCCGCGGCTGCGATTCCGGTTCCTGTTGCGATTGCGTTTTTTGGTCTTTTTTTCTTCATCCTTGATCGCTTTATCAACCTTGTTTCCAAATTCCTCCTGCTCGGCTCGTAATTGCTTTTCTTCTTCCGGAGTGCGGGACCGTGACAGAGGCTTTTTGCGCTGATCCTGGTTGAGCTCTGCCTTGCCACCAAGGGAATTGGTGACAATACCCAGGGCGTTGTCCTCCCGGTATTTCTTTGCATAATCATTGCCGGCTGTTTGCTCGTAAGAGGAACGGGCAGGGGAGGGAGCCTGCTCCTTTTTGAAATGCTGGGCGGTTTCCTGATCGCCGCGGGCATTAAAGCCCTGCATGGTGTGCTTGCCGCTTTCTTCAGACCGGCGCTTGGCCTGCATCATCTTAATGCGCTCTTCATCCCTTTGTCTTTCTGCGGCATGAGTGCGTTCCATGAGCGTCCATTGCTGCACATACCAGTCTTTATGGGCGCTTCTTTTTTCGGATATGGTGGATTGAATCTTGTCAGCGGATTTGCACAAATTGCCGTGCAGGTTCCGTTTTTTGCGGTGTGAGCCGAAAACTCTGGACATTAGCAATTTGACTTCACCCATTATGCCCTTGGTTTTATGGCGGGAAACATCCCTGTCAATCTGGGTCTCAATTTTGTGGATCTGTTCCATGAGGCCGTTTAAATGGGGGCTGTAAGCCTTACTTAGGCCAAGTTCCATTTTGGCAAGGCGGCTTTCCTTGCTCCGTTCCAGGCTGTTCCTTTGCTTTTCCTGGGCTTCCTGGCGTTTTTTCCGGATATCATCCGGACTCATATGTTTGTGTTTTTTCCACCATTCATAATCCTTGCGCGGGACATCATGGTAATAGACTTTTTCGCCTTTGCGGCGGCGTTCATTGTTAAAAACACGCTCCCAGCACAGGATTTTCCCGGACTTGCGTTCATAGGCTTCGGCCCATCGTGACATTTTGAGCCGGTCATTGCTGTTGCTCCAAGTAAGGCCGGTATGGTGATTGAGGCGGTTGCAGATGACATGAATATGCTTGTGCGCGGTATCGTCATGAATGACCAGCACGGCCTGGTGCTTGTCCAGACCTAGAACCTTTAACGTATCCTTGGCCGCGGCAACCATTTCCTCATTGCTGGGTTGTGGCTGGTCCGGATGCCAGGCCAGAGAATAGGCGTAGACGGGCTTTTGGAGTTTGCGTCCACGGTAAGGATTGAACTTGCGGACATACTGGTCCAGGGACATGCGCCTGGCCTGCGCTTCATAGGCCACGGCGTTTTGCCGGATTTCCTTGGCATGCTCGGCGGTCCAGGCCATGACTTTCATGGCCTTCATCGGATCGCGTGTTGGCAGATTCAGGGTTTCCGCATAGACCACCCTCTCCGATGTCTGATTGTTTTTATCAAACAGGTAATAATCAGCCGCGGCCTTTTGCTTGTCTTCATTGTTCTTGGCAATTTTTTCAAGCTGGTCGGAAATCTTGTCATGGAAGTAGTAGAGACCCGCGGAGATGAAAGATGTTCCGAGTTCGGCAATACGTGGAACCATCACGATACCTCTTTGTCGACGGCTTTTTCCAGCTTATCAATGAGCGTTTCAAGCTCTTGCGGTGACATATATCCGGTTTTTTCAACGATGCTTTTGAGCTTCAGGACTTCCGTTGTGAGCTGGATCAACGCATAGGTGTTTTCAAATGTAGGAGCTGCCGGCTGTATATTGGTTTGTTCTTCACAGCATTGACGGCGAAAAAAATCAGGCGGTTGCATGCCGGCCTTGGCTGCGTTGATGAGGAAAGCGGCCTGCTCCTTGCTGGAAACATAAAACCGCAACCGTTCTTTGCGCCTGTCTTCAACGTCTTTGCGCGGCCTGCCTATGGCGCGTTCTGTCCCCATCTTTTTCAGGCTCCATGACCGTTTGCGTTACGCCAATCCACATGCCGGGCGTAAAATCAACTCAGTGTTTCGCTCTGCTCCCCCGGGTGAAAACGCTGTCTTGCAGGTTTTCTTTAACGTGGGGGTGAATTGACCGGCCTTGCCGGTCAAGAGGGGGCGGTGCATGAACCCCCCCCTTGAAGCGATTGTTCAAAATCGCTTCACCAGTGTTTTTAGGCCCCTAAAAACATATCTGGTTATTCCATTTATTCACAGATAGCATTGCCGGGTCGGTTTTTCCAGAGGGAGCCTGCAAAAAAGCATCGGTGACGTGCCATCATCCTCTGACATTGCCGTTAAAGGCACGAAGCATACAAATGTACACTTCCGGCCAGTGTGGGCTGCAACGGCGCGTAAGTGCCGGCAGCGTCCCGCACTGTGACGGATCGGCGGCTGCGTAGTCGTTGACGATAGGGCGGGTAGGGGGCCGGATCAGGTCCGCAGTGCCGTTGAGGTTGGCCCGCTTGCGGGTCCGAAACGGGACGGAGTTTGACCTGGGCCGGGGGCCGAAGGGGTCGTCGCGCTCGATGCGCGGCGGACCCTTGTTATGTCTTATGACGAAAGTCTGGATATGGCCCATTCTGCTTTTGCCATAGCTTCATAATGATCTTCACCCACGCCCGCTATGACCAAAGAGGCCCAACTTTTATCCGGCTGCAAATAGACGCGCCCTAAAGAGCATTTGAGGCCGTAGGGGGCGGTATAGACAAAATCATACCGGGTAGTGGCGGACTGCATCCATTCCAGCTCACCACACCCTAGCGAGTCTTCCTGCTGGACCGCAGCGGCGTGGCCGTTAAAGAGGCCCTGAAACCATGCCTTATGCAAATCTCGTCTTTCGGCTTCTTCAAGGCCGGATTGATCCGAAAGCATTTTGGAAAGTAGGGCGGATTCCCATTGTTCCCTGTAGCGCTGAAAATCCGGCTCCCGGTCCTGTTTTTGAAAAATCGTGGTCATGGTTGCCTCCCTCAATATTCACTTGGCAGGAAAATGACATTGTTTTGGAAATACAGCCGGATCAAAGGCAGGGGAAAACTCGTATGGTCGTAAGGTCTTTCATACAAAAGCGTTCCATCTCGGCCAAAGCTCTGTAAAACCGCCGATTGATCGGGACTGACTTTTAAGGCCCAAAGCTGGAAAGTTTCAGCGGCCAATTTTTTTGAGTTGTCCTGAGCGAACATAATATCCGCCAAAAGCCAGTGCGCCCCGGCGGTTTCCGCGACATAGCGCGCGCCATCGGTGAATTTGACATCCGGGGCAAAGGGGTAATGGTAATAGGCTGTGGTTCCTGTAAATCTTTGCAGGTCTTCCATTGATAATTTCTTGGTCATGGTTTTTCTTCTTTTTGTTGGGGTTGAACAAAGGCCGGGGAGACAGGGCCGCCAGAGGGCGGCGGCTCTGTCGTTTGGGTCCCCCTATTCGTGTTTGAGGCCGATTTGCGTGTACGCGGCCTGCAAGACCGCTACGGCTTTGGGTATGTCCTGAAGCCTCAAGCTATCGGTGTTTTGAAAGTTTCCGTCCTTGTCCTTGTAAACACGCTGCAAGGTCACGGTGGCCCATGTTTTGGGCTCTCCATCATCTCCAACTGTTTCATTTTCCCAGATGGCCGCTGATATGGAGCCGAACCGGAATTTGCTTACAGGTTTGTCATTACTCATAATGTTTTCTCCTTATTGAGATTGCAGGCCGGGACCATCCCAACCTTTCAAGCTGTCCGGTCATGGGGGAGCGCCGCCTTCCAGAAAAAAACGAGAAAGATCGTCTGTCTTTTTTGCTTCCGTCCGAATAACAGCGTCAAAAAAGCAACGATCTGTGCGAAGTTTTTTTCTGGAAGGCGGCGCTCAGCCCGGCAAAAAAAATGAGGTGGGATAGCCAGGCGGCCCTTGGAAAAGACCCTTCGGCAATTTAAAAAAAGAGGGGATTTTGCGGGGGCCGTCTGGCTATTCCGGCGCACGGCTTTTGCTTGTCAAAAGCCGGTCATTAAAATCCGGGCGACCCATGGCAGGATAGCTTGAAAGGTTGGGATTATTCTTCAAATAAAAAGGAAGGAACGTGACTTGTGTCGATCATCGGGGGATCTGACAGCCCGCGTCCATGAGACGGGAGAGGGCTGGCAGTCCTTGATAAATTCAATTGGCTATTATCCTAGATTCCGGTGTGATCCGGCGAAGCGCGGATTTCTTCGACCCCCTTGGGGTGTAAGGCAAATACGGGGTGGCTTAAAACTTATGGCCCTTTGGGACCGTTGCCTATGGCTTCCAGAGTGGGCCATTTGCTCTTTGCGGGAATGGTGTAGGGGCTTTCCTCGCCGGCTGCGAGTAAGTTGGCATGTGACTCCCGGTCCATAAACTCTTCCGTGAAATCAAACAGCGTCCGATAAAATTCTTCGGTATAGTGTTGAGTGGCGCGTATCACCCAATCCACAGGCCATTCTTTGGAACTATTTTTTATCGTCGGGTTCAGGCCGGGGATGGACAATATCCAGTTGAGCAGCTTCCTGTTTCCTGGAGAAGTGAGATAATGTAGCGCTGTTTGTTTAAGATGCGTGTAGCGTGCATTGATATCTGTAGGAGCCTGACCATAGACCTCTATGATAAAATCGAGATCTCTAGACTTTAAAGCCCGGTAGAATTTCCGGTGATGGGTCAGCACTTCTTCATCTGTCATATTTTCCGGCGGTTGGAAGGAGTCACTATACTCAACCTCAACTTCGATCCTCCGGCGAATTTGCGCCGCTTCTTCCTCGTCCGTGACTCCGATATACGGGTTATCCTGTTCCGTGCACGGAACCCGGGGGCGTGGAAAACGTTCTGATAAACTATATGTTGCAAATTTCATTGCGGCGAGGATTAACATAAAAGAGAAAGAGCCTGCAAGTATAATCATGATTAAGTATGAATAATCTCTTCCCTCATGTAATTTTATTACGTTTCTCTCTTGCTTTTTGGTTAAATCATTCTGATTATTATTGTTTATATCTTTTTTTGTACTAGCTGTTGAACTTGGATCGTGGAACATTCTACCACATTCCTGAATTTTTATATTTCCCTTTCTGGCTTCTGTTAGACACCGTTCATATTTTCTGACTTGTTTATTCTCTTCTTGAAGAAAGGCTTCCAATTTTGCCGGATCATCGAATTTGGTGAGGAGGTTTGCAGTTAATTGTTGCTGATAAAAAGCATCCACCAAGCCGAACCCTATAAGAGCTGCCAGATTGAAAATGAGCAAGGTCACAAGAGTCGCGAAACTGGTGCGTAATGTTCTTTTTTGCTTTTCCCTACGATCATCGAGGCTTGGTGCAACAGGCAGAGCCTTTTCAGGATGTTCCATGAGCTTATCATAAACCTGCACTTCTCTTCGCGCTTCTTCTTTGATGCGGGACAAAAAATCGGGGTGGTCTGAAAGATTGAAAGGGATCTTGGCAAAACGGCTAGGATGGGTATCGTCTGGATCTGCGATTTGGGTGTTTTCTTGGTCTGTCATTTCAAGCTATCCTGACGTGTGTTTGCTGTGATCTTTATGCCCGATATGGTGTAGTGGAAGATAAAAAGGTTTGTTTTCGGAAAATTCGCAGACTGAGTTAAAGGGTATAAAAAAGCAGGGTAAAGCCGTTTTTTTTCCTGAGATAATTTGTCGGCCTGTCCTAGTGAAAAGCCCGGACGGGATACGATCTTGAAATAGAATTTTGTGTCACTGCATTGGCAGATAGCCATCAGATTGTCGGGCATGCCAATGGCCGATCCTTGTAGATAATGCGCACTACCTCTAAGAAAAAGTATTCCAGAAATTGCATGAAACTCTTCGCCAAATGTGAATTTCAGGATGATTTCGTCCTTATCCTGTTTTTCAAAAGTGCTATGAGGATTTTGAGTGACGGCCTCGATGTGACTGGAGTTTAAC
The DNA here is from genome assembly GCA_965224165.1 of Methyloligellaceae bacterium. GTDB lineage: Bacteria > Pseudomonadota > Alphaproteobacteria > Rhizobiales > CBDCYM01 > CBDCYM01. The sequence goes on from CBDCYM010000002.1 coordinate 30,607, forward strand.
TCATATTGAAATACGTCTTCTGGCGAAAGTGTTTGAGTGTAAACCTGGTCTTTGAGATTGGTCAGAATGGCCCTGATTTTATCTTCGGGAGAGTTAAAATCATTTTCGTGCAGGTTTGCTTCAGCTTCAACCAACTGGAAAAATAATTTAATAATCCGGATTTTATCCCGCTGTGACACTGTAGTATCATTTGCCTCAAAACTATTGATCGCAGTCTTCGTTATCGTGTGGCCTGTTTTTTCAGACATGTCCTTTCCCAATTCTTTTGAAGATAATTCGCCTCCTGGCGAAGGGGCATAATCTCTTTTGTATCGTTTGATCTTCATTCGGAGCTGTTCATGCTCGTTTACATGTACAGACGGAAGGGGGAGTTGCGGTGATATTGACTCAGCTTTTTTCGACTTTCTATCTAACATTTGAGTATTCATGCCGAGGATGGTTTTTATGTCAATAGAGGCAAGTGACAATATTTCGGTTTTGCCACTATTTTGACAAACAATCCGAAAATATCCCACTTTATACTCCATTTAACCTATTGTTATTACTGGTTAATATTTGACGGGGAAGATTTCAATTTGAGACAATAGCTTCTGCTGAGGGGTCAAGGATAGACACTCTTGAGAAAGGCAGAAGCCAATGACAGCGCCCAATCTGCGAAAGAATTTCGCACACCTGCTCTCTGTGACAGGTATTGTGCTATTGCTGCCATCGGTGGCAACAGCCGCTTTTAACTATCAATATTATCTTCAAATCCTTGAGCCTTACGGCCTCGACTTCTGGACCAAATTCATGGCCGGCACAGCCGCCGTGGTGGTGGGGGCCATTTACTGGGTCTTCTTTGCCTGGCTCTGGAATATCGTCGCGTTTTTAAAGCCGAAAGAACGCCGCAAGCTATACCCGATAATCGTTGTGATGGTTGTGGCCATTATTAATGTCAGCTCCCTCGCCAATTTTAATTATTTCGGGGCGGGTACAGCTAAACAACTTTCAGATCAAAACTATGTCGAAGAGGCCGCGGGTAGCGGTGACAAGATCAAAGAATTTGCCCGCAAGTTTGAGCAATTCGGCCCTGTCGTAGCCGGCTATGGGACCGAGCTGCGCGAGTTGCAGGAATTGGAGCTGCATGGTCAGCTTTCCGGCTTTCCATCTGCAACGAAGAAGGTCGGGCCGGTCACGGAATGGATCGGTTCCCTGGCGAAGCAGGTGGAAGGACTGGGCGGTAAGATCGGGCCGGTCCAAAAAGACGCAGCCGCGGTTATTGCCACTTTGGATAAAATCACGGCCTCTATGCGTGATGTGCTGCGTGATCCGAAAGTGGTGCAGCATAAACGCCGGGAGAAGATGCAGGCCCTTGGGGATCAGTATCGTTCAAGCCTGATACAGCTTCGCGAAAAATTACCAATTGCCGCGATTCAATCCGTCGCACAGAGTCTTCAGGGCAAACTGGTGGCCCCTGCTCTGTCCAATAAGGCAAATGTCAGGGTAGGGCAGCTCCGCGCCATTGCCACGGTGACGGAACGGGCCAAACGCATTGGCAAGGATTTGGAAGATTTTATTGGGGTGTTGGCCACAGGACCGGATGATGCGCTGCCGCCATACTCTCCCGCGCCCACAAGTGTTTTGGTGCTCAAACATATTGATGCCTTGGTTATCGCTGCTGCTGCGGCTGTGGCCGTGGACCTCCTGCCTCTGTGCCTGTTTTTCATCATTTGCGGAGTCAATGACGCTTTGAACAACCGCAAACACAGCGATGAAGACCTGGACTCTGTCAGCCTAGGTGATGTGCTTCGCCTGCGCCGGGCTGAAGAAAAACTCGGCCTGCGTGAGAACCACGGCCCCGCACTTGTTCCCTATGAGGTTCAGCGCTTCAAGGGCAATGGCATTCGCCCAGACAAGGGAGAGATGTCATGACGGAATTTCCCAAACTCACACCGCCCTTTAACTGGCGCAAACCCCATAAAAATGACGGACCGGGCATAGAACGTCCGGTCCGCCCGTGGGCGGCGTATTTTACGGTGATCCCTCTGGTGCTTTTGATTGCCGGCGTTTTGATCCTGCATGTCATCAAGGACGTTGATCTGAATGAAATCCTGCCGCGGTTTTTCATTGAACAGCGGAATGAACAGGCAAAGCAGGAAGAAACCCGAATCCATCCGGATATGAAGCTGGTGAAGGAGTTTACGCTTTGGCACAAGATCAAGATGGGGAAGTTCCGGGTCGATACCGGGCATGTTTTTAAATCATCAAAAGATAAGCGCCCTTACCGTGAGTATTGCTATGCCAAACCTTCTGAAGCCCAGTTGATTGAATATTTTATCAACCTGGCCAAACGCGACGGGACAGCTCCGGTCCAATATTTCACCCTGACTGAAAAAGCCGCCTCTCTGCTGGGTCTCGACATCGAGGCCGCGCGCAAACTTGGCCGTGAAAAGTGCCGCTTTATGGAAGGAAGCAAGACATGATTCAGGACATTCTCACTTCCGTTATGCCAAAGACCTTGCTGGGCGTGGCTGTTGTTTACGGCGCGGCGACCTATTTCATTACCGCACCTGTGATCCAGGATCGCGCCACGGAAAAGCATCTTGAAGGATGCGTCTCCGGCATGCAGGCCGATCTGGTCAAAGCCCGCCGGCTGCGTGCGCCAGGGCAGGGGGAGCTTGTCTCCGGTTTTGTAAAGAATTTGTTCCAGGGCGCGCACGCCAAGGAATTTGCCAAACATTACGGCATAAACCGGATGCTGGATGGATACGCGGAAAAGGTCCGGGCACAGGACCGCGCGCGCGAGGCCGAAGAACGCGCCAAGGAGCCTGTGCCGGAAGCGGTATGCCGGTGTGAATTAACCGAAGCCAAAAAGCGCACCACAGCGCAGTTTGCGCTGTGGGTCGGCTCTCTCAAATTGATCCGTCCTATCGAGGTGTCGCGGTTCCCCGGCGTGATGGCTTCTGTGCGCGCAGAAAAGCGCTGCATCAAAAAAGGGAGTTAATAATGGCAGACAAAATTCTTTATCACTCCAAGCGTTTTACGGTCACAAACGCCTTTCTGAAAACCAGCCTGGCAAACCGCACCTATGCGCTCAGGGACGTTGATTATGCCGACTTAAAGCGTCGTGCCTTGCCGGTGATGGCAGGTCTGTGTGGGCTGTTCATGGCTTATGCGCTTGTCTTTTACGCAGAGCTTTATCCGGGAGAGCGTCTTTCCATCATCGGCATTTGTGCACTGCTGATCCTGATTTCCTCGCGCATTGGCACGCTCACCCTTCATTCTCACAGCTTTGGCATGGGGAATATCCCCGCCATTACCTGGGAATACCGGGAGCTGAAAGCGGTTCAAAGGGTCGTTGACCAGGTTTTGTACGAAAGAGAGAAGGCGCGGGCAGCCCGTGCGGAAAAAACAGGAGAAGGCGATGTTTAAAGGCATACCGCGGGGCGTGATTGCCCGTGATGGCGAAACACTGACACTGGAAGACCAGTCCATGCCGATGGCGGCCTTCATGCAGCCTGAGCGCATAAAAGGCAGCACGGGAATGCAATTCACAGGGCAAGAAATCTTTCTAGGCGTGGCGGATGGCAAGACAGAGCGCAGGACCGCGCGCGACGGACGGCCTGAATATCATGTTCTGGAGGGAAGTCCTGTGGGTATACGGGATGACCGGCATATGGCCACAGTTGCCAGTTCAAGATCAGGAAAGGGACGGGAGATTCTTATCCCCACGCTGCTCAGCTATGAAGGTAGCCTTACGGCCAATGATCCGAAGGGGGAGCTTGCCAATATCACGGCGCGTTACCGCTCTGAAGTGCTGGGGCAGGACGTTGCCGTGGCTGATCCGTTTGAGATTACCAAAGGTTTTGCGGCCACGAAGCGGCGCAGCTTTAACCCCATGAAAATTTTGCAATATGACGCGAAGGCGGAAGATGATCCAAAGCGCACCAGCCCGACCCTGGTCGAGGATGGGGGTCTGATTGCCGATGCGCTTGTTATGCAGGCTACTGACAATAAAGACCCGCACTGGGATGACAGCGCCCGGAATTTGATCGAGGGCGTGATTATACATGTGGCAACCTGCGTGAAATATGAAGGCCGGCGCAATCTGGTGACGGTTCGGGATCTGCTCATGGGCCGGGCGGAAAATGCCGGCAAACGCGGCATGACCGTCCTCAAGAAAGAAATGGAGCTCAATGATGCATTGGACGGCATTGTGCAGGATGCGGCGGAAGATTTTTTCGGCAAGCCCAAAGAGGAGCGCGGAAGTGTTCTTTCCACCACCCGCCGCCATATAAGGTTCCTGTCCTATAAAAGCATGCGGAAGGTGTTATCGGGCGGGGCAGGGGAAGAGCTTGACCTGGCCGATTTAAAGCGCCGTAAAATGACCCTCTATCTGGTCCTGCCAGCCATGCGTATGGGAACCTGTGCGCGGTGGTTGCGCGTGTTTGTCAATCTCACCCTGGCGCTGTTTGAACGTGACCCTGTGCGCCCCAACCCGCCGGTTTTGATGTGCCTGGATGAGTTCCCTGTTTTGGGGCACATGAAGACCATTGAAGATGCCGCGGGGCAGATTGCCGGCTTTGGCGTGCGCCTGTGGGTCATTT
>CBDCYM010000003.1:0-5553 GCA_965224165.1 Methyloligellaceae bacterium
CAATAATTAATTGATATTGCCTCAATTATCCTTGAACAGCACTCTAAGCATTAAGTTGATCCTGCATGTTATTCAAAGACGAACAAAATGAAAAAATTGCAGCTTGCAGGGATAAACTTACCGATGCTCGGTCGGCTAATTCAAATTTTTGGTTGGACAGTTGGAATGGCGATGCCAACACTTTTGAAGAAACATATGACAAGGCACGAAGCAAGCAGACACCACAAGCCTGGCAAGCCGTATGTGATCAGGGCAGGCAACTACGAGATGTAATGCGAGAAAGCGCGGATGATCCTCACCATTTACCACGTTATTTTACTGCCGTTGGTGAACTAACAGACTGCATTGAAAACGCGCTTCAAGAAGCGCAGAAAGATGGCAGGAATTATGTGCCTCAAACAGAAAGAGGCGAGCTCTTAGATCGCGTTGAAAAGCTGGAAATCCTTGCCAATAAAGAACGTGAACACATTTCCCAGACGGAACAAGATCTGCAAGCTAAGCTTGATGAAGCCAAAAATGTTTTGGAACAAGCCAAGAAACCGTTGATCAATATCAAGGCATTAAACAACATCACAGTTAAGAACGATGGTGGCATTAATATTACTGTCCTTGATGTTGCTTCTGTGGTTGCGTTGATCAAAGATGCCTTGGAAGCCATTAAGCATGGCGTGGATTTACTAAATGACAAACGTTTTACGAAGCCTCTGCGCAAAGGGGTGCGTAAAGTCTGGCGAGCAACGAAACGGTTTGTACGCAAGGTGCGGGCGCGTTTCGAAGCGTTTAAATTTCCATGGAAGAAAAGTGAGGAGTCAGAATATTTTGAAGGGGAAGAGCCAGATTTCGGCTTCTCTACTGAACTGAATGATCAAGAAGCTGAATCACCACCACCTGGGACCATAATTCAAGATGCCCCATTCGCACCCGAACTTGTCGTTATCCCGCCTGGCAAGTTCATGATGGGCTCGCCTAAGAGTGAGGAACGCTGGTCGGGTTATGATGGGCGAGAGGAACCGCAGCATGAAGTGACGATCCCCAAGCCATTTGCTGTGGCGCGTTATGCGATAACATTTGAAGAGTGGGATTATGCTGTAGCGCAAGGAGCTTGTGATGGTTATCGGCCGAAAGACCAAGGCTGGGGTCGTGGTCGCCGCCCGGTAATCAATGTATCTTGGGATGACGCGCAAGCCTATGTACGTTGGCTTTCAGAACAAACGGGTCATGAATATCGTTTATTAACAGAAGCGGAGTGGGAGTATTGTTGCCGGGCAGGAACGAGCACACCGTTTAGTTGGGGTTCGTCGATATCGACGGATCAGGCAAACTATGATGGGAATTATACCTATAGTGATGGCGTGAAAGGGAAATATAGGAGACAGACGGTTCCGGTTGATGATTTTTCTCCTAACCCCTGGGGTCTTTATCAGATGCATGGCAATGTTTGGGAGTGGGTTGCGGACCATTGGCATGATAATTATGACGGAGCACCTTCAGATGGCTCGTCTTGGGTTAACACAGATGGAAGCGACAATTCTCTCCGTGTTTTGCGGGGCGGGTCCTGGGACTACCTCCCTCAGATCCTTCGTTCCGCCGTCCGCCTCAGGTACGACCGAGGCATCCGATTCGACTATATCGGGTTTCGTATCACCAGAACGCTTCGTTAGAGTGTTATAAAAGAAGTTGTTGTTCTCAATGTCGTTTCAACCAACTCAGGGTTTTTACCTCTTATTTCTTATGTTCTTTACCTCCGATCGGGTCGAGGCGACAGCACGTTGGCTGCCGCCCCTCCCACACCACCGAACGTACGGTTTTCCGTATTCGGCGGTTGGACCGGGCATCATTTTATGATGGTGATGCCCAAAGATCTGATGGCATCCACAGGCCGTAGCGGCGCAGAACTTGATTTGCTAAAACCGTGTTCAACGTGCCCGTTTTAGCCATGCGCCAGGCCCCGCGGGATGCCGATGCCGCCCGGAGGTGGTATGGCTTTGCCCCGAGGCGTTTGAGCGCATTGTGGCGGCCTTTGCGGTCATGCCAGCGCTGCCAGAAGCATTTGCGCATATGGCGGCGCACCCACTTTTCTATCCTGAGCACGTTCCAGCGAACCTCGCTCAGGCCGAAGTAGTTGCTCCATCCACGTACAAAGCTTCGCCATTGCCGGGCCAGCTCGGTGCTGGTCAGGCTCTGGCGGGCATCCCACAGGACCCGCACCCGCGCCTTGAAACGCTCAAGGCTTTTGGGTGAGACGCTGATCCGCCCGTCTTCCAGTATCCGGAAGCCGAGCATCTGGCGCTCCCAGGGACGGCCCGTGCCACTCTTGGCTTGATTGACCGGAAGACAAAGATGCTTTTCGATCCACGCGATCACGCGTTCGAGCACCCGCTGGGCGCTGCGCTCTGACGAGACGAAGATGACGATGTCATCTGCGTAGCGGCAAAAACTCAGGCCCCGCGTCTCCAACTCCCGGTCCAGCGCATCCAGATAGATGTTCGCGAGAACCGGGCTCAAGGGTCCACCTTGTGGTGTGCCCATCTGGCGTTTGGTTCGCTCGGCACCCAGAACCATCGGGGCTCTGAGATACCGTCCGATCAATGCCAGAACACGCTTGTCGGTGATGGCAGGCTTCAATCGTTCGAACAGAACGTCATGATTGACATTATCGAAGAAGGCCGAGAGGTCGATGTCGACAACCCAGCTCTTGCCCGATCGCACATAGCCTTGCGCGGCTTTCACCGCGTCATGGGCGCTCCGTCCGGGACGGAAACCGTAGCTATGCGCGCTGAACGTCGGATCGAACACCGTCGACAGGCCATGCGCCAGCGCCTGCTGGATTACACGGTCCTGCACCGTCGGTATCCCCAAAAGGCGGGTTTCGCCTGGGGCTTTGGGGATCGCCACGCCTTTCACCGCGGCAGGCGTATACGTTCCTGCTTCAAGCTTGGCACGCACCGCCGGCCAGTGGGCTTTCAGGTGGTCGGCGGTCTCAGCGATGCTCTTGCCGTCAATCCCGGCGCTGCCCCGGTTGCGTTTGACCGCAGCCCAGGCCCGCTTCATGTTTTCTGGCGCAAGCACCATCTCCATCGTCACTTCATTGGTCATACATCTTGCTCCTTGGCCGCTTCCCATGGCGCTAGCCCCACGCGGCGTCGCTTCGCTCAGTATCCACCTGAGCTCGACCTCGCCACCGGTCGGATGGCTGCCGCAGTTGCAACGTCCGGCCGTTTCGCAAGACTGTTCGCGCCCCTTGGAAGAGCGTCCGGTTGTGGACCGGGTCCTTCAGCCCTTCGCTCCGCGCTCATTACAAACGCTTCATCGCTACTATGGCTTCTGCTGACTTCTCTACCGGTTTGGACGCGGCAGAGATCTCCCCGGGTAAGAACTGAAACTTTCAGCCCGTGCCGCCAGGCTCTACATGGTGCGTCTTTTGGTGACAGTTGGATTTCGCGTGTACCCGCACGCTCATCGCCCACACCCTGCCTCGCTGCCTGTTCGTGTTCCTACGGCCGTGCCTTTGCTACACGCTTCCTTCAGTTGAGCCTCGCGGCGTCCGCCTTGCGCTTCGCTACGGTTATCGTCACTATCTCCGATCATCTCCTTTCAGATGACAAGTTTCAGCCCATGCCGGGCACACGGGTCCAGGGGCGGAGCCCCTGGTCGCGAGAATCGGGGTTGCGATTATCACTCAATGAATGATAATTCCGCCTATGAAAGATTCGTCGCGTAGAACGGGCCCGGCTTTAGAGGCTCATTACCAGTTCATTTTGTGGCTCATTCCAACGGTTGAGCGGTTCCCGCGAACCCAAAAGTTTCTGCTGGGTGATCGTATCCAGTCAACAGCCCTGGACACTTTGGAAGCTTTGATTGAAGCCACATATACGCGGGACAGAAAAGCCCATCTCGGTCGCGCTAATCTTGGCATAGAGAAACTACGTTTTTTCTTTCGAACAGCTCTCGATCTTCAATATTTGGATCCTCGTAGATATGAACACGCCGCCCGCTCTATGGATGAAATCGGTAGGCTTATTGGCGGATGGATTAAAGCTCATTCCACTGCTGACGGATAAACAAAGATCAGTCTTATCATGTCCAAGCGTTATCATGATCTCTATGACGGGATTGTTCATTTTGCGAGCTTACGGCAAGCCGCACGCCGCGCTGTAAAAGGAAAACGCAAAAAACCGGGTGCCGCCTCATTTTTTGCTAATCTGGAGCGCGAACTTTTAAGGCTTGAAAACGAACTTAAATCCCAGACCTATCGTCCCGGCCGTTATACGATCATCGAAGTCCGCGATCCAAAGCGGCGCATGGTGTCTGCAGCACCCTTCCGTGACCGAGTTGTTCATCATGCGCTATGCGCGGTCATACAGCCCATTTTTGAGCGTAGCTTCATTGCACATAGTTATGCAAACCGCATTGGCAAAGGAACCCATAAAGCCATTTCTGCCTATGAGCGATATCGCAATCGGCATGCTCATGTCTTGCGTTGCGATATCTACCGCTACTTTCCTGCAATTGATCATGAAATTCTCAAAGCTGAATTCCGGAAGCATATAGCTTGTAAAAAGACGTTGTGGCTTATGGACCGCATTGTCGATGGCTCGAACGATCAGGAACCCGTAAATGTTTATTTTCCTGGCGATGGTCTTTTCACGCCTTTTGAACGTCGCCGTGGCTTGCCGATCGGCAATCTGACCAGCCAGTTTTTCGCTAATCTCTATCTTAATCGGTTTGATCATTTTGTAACCGAGGTTCTCCAGGCACCCTATGTGCGTTACGTAGATGACTTCGCTTTATTTCACGATGACGCTAAAAAGCTGGAAGAATGGAAAAGCCGCATTGAAGACTATCTTGAAGGCCGGCGCTTAAAACTGCACCCACGAAAAACAAAAATCCTCCCAACGTCTGAACCAGCTTGCTTTCTTGGATTTATCCTAATGCCGGATGGTTGCCGCCGCTTGCCCGAGGACAATGTTAGGCGTTTCCGAAACCGCTTGCGCGGCATGCGGGATCAATGGCAGGCAGGTTCCATCGACAGTAATCAGATAATTCAACATGTCGGCTCATGGATTGCCCATGCTGAACATGCCAATAGCGCTAAACTGCGACATGCGATCTTCAATGGCGGCTGGTTTGATCCCTTTGCCGCGCGAGAAGCCTGAACAGCCCCTATGTGTCTCCGTGTTTTGCGGGGCGGGTCCTGGAACAACAACCCTCAAAACCTTCGTTCCGCCAACCGCAACAGGAACAACCAAGACAACCGAAACAACAATATCGGGTTTCGTATCACCAGCACGCTTTTCGCCGGAACTGATAAGATTAAGGTCTTACCGGGAGAGCAAGGAAGTGTTCAGGGCTGTTCATGATGATAAGCCTCAATTAAGAGGCAAGGGCGGTGCCTGTCTTGGCCGTTTAACGGCGGCAGGCGCCGCCCTTATGAACCTAGTGCAACACGAAGTATGCGCCATAAAACGCAATGCAAGCCAGGCTAATATAGAAAATAGCCTCCATCAAATGGCTTGCATAGCTCGCAGGTAAAAGGGCACAAAGCGCAAGCCC
>CBDCYM010000004.1:0-12890 GCA_965224165.1 Methyloligellaceae bacterium
TCAGGTGCGGCAGCTACAAATTATCTGGGCTTATCAACGCAAGTTCCCATGAAAGTTGTTTATACGACCAATAGCCAGTCACGCACAAAAACAATTAACGGCCGTAAAATTACCTTTCAAAAGGCCAAAGTCCCTATTCTCGATAATGTGAATGATAAAATTAACATGTTTATTCAATCGTTTTCATACTTGGGTAAAATGGTATTGATTCAGTTATACTTCAACAATCTGCGCGGCGGCTGAGTGATAAAGATATGAAAGATTTTGTTCGTATTATTCCGCAAATTCCTGCATGGATGGCTGATATTATTTTAAAAATACAGCAGGTGAAAGATGGACAACTTCGCGCGGCGGCCTGATTTAAAGCGGAAAACATATTTTGAAGAAACCGCAGAACGGTGCGGTGTTGACAATATTATCGTGGAGAAAGACTTTTGGGTGTGCTGGACTTTAAAGCGTCTTTTCACAAATCCGGAGCTTGCGCCTTTTTTCACGTTTAAAGGTGGGACATCCTTATCAAAAGCCTATGGCTTGATTGATCGTTTTTCAGAGGATATTGATTTGACAATATCACGATCTACCCCTGCCCTTGCCGACGTAAAAGATGTTAGCGAACAGGAGATATCGGGCAAGGAGCGAAAACGCAGATTAACCGCATTAAAAGAAGCGGCGCAGAAATACATTAAAGATTCCGTATTTTCTATCCTGCAAGATACGATCCAAAAAGAATTAGGCGCATCGGATCAATGGCAGCTCGCGCTTGATCAGGAAGATCCTGATTTGCAAACCATCCTCTTTTATTATCCGAAAGTCTTTGATTATGGAGGATTTGGGCAAGGTCAATATGGTGAGGGACTGTATGGTAATAACTATATCCGACCACATATCAAACTGGAATTTGGTGCGCGTGGTGATATTGAGCCTCACGAAACACGCACAATCACATCATATGCAGCAGAAACATTGCCGACACTTTTTGACTCGCCGTCACAAGACATTCCTGTTCTTGCTGCTGAAAGGACATTCTGGGAAAAAGCAACAATTCTTCACGCTTTACACCATAAATCAAAGCTACGGGATCGTATGTCCAGGCATTACTATGATACGTTCATGCTATATCAGAAAGGCGTTGCTGAAAACGCTCTTCAAAAACCGGGGCTATTGGAGAATGTTGTTCGCAATAAAATCCTTCTGTTCCGTGATCCAAACGCTTCTTACGATACAGCCATTATCGGAAGCTTGAAACTTGTTCCTACTATCAGGCAAAAAGAAGTATTAAAAGCGGATTACGGCAAGATGGGTGAAATGTTCATGGGAGATTACCCGGATTTTGAAACTGTTCTGGCAGGACTTGAGCAACTTGAAAAAACTATAAACAAGGCCGGATAAAATGGGAAACTCGTTGACCAAGGCTGAACGGATTGAAATATCAGAAAAATCTCTGGATGAACTTCTTCTCTATTGTGATGCTCTCACATTACCGACGATAGGAAAAAATCATAAATTTCTTATTAACGACAAGAAGCGTATGGCGCTTCACTTTTTAAAACCTGTTCGTTGACGATGACTTCCGTACAAAATCTTATCGGCCAATATGAAGCAAGATACTTTCAGTCCCTTAATCTTGTTGCCAGTGAGAATTTGTCGTCACTGGCTGTCCGAGAAGCTTTGGCATCGGATCTTCACCATAGATATGCTATTCCATCCGAAGATAAACGCTCCCCAGGAATTTGGGATTATCCCAATCAGGACATTCTTTATAAGATTATAGAACAAACGGAAAATCTTGCTTGTCAGATATATCATGCGGACCAAGCTAATATTTTTCCTTTGTCCGGTAACCAAATTGCACAAATCATCTTAATGAATTTTCTAGAAGAAGGAGATTCTTTCTTATCTATAGGAGCAAATTGCGGTGGGCATTTTACAACGCCCAAAATCGCTGAAAGAGGCGGGTACCGGAAAATAGATATTCCATATGATAATACAGCCGGTGTTATTGACGTTGAAAAAACAGTGGATCTAGTGAAGCAGGAAAAATCGAAACTTATTTTTCTTGATGCTAGTATGATTTTATTTCCATACCCTGTAAAGGAGCTGAGACAGGCGTTAGGAGCTGATATTCTGATTTCTTATGATGGCTCTCATACATTGGGAATAATTGGAGGTGGACAGTTTCAATCTCCGTTAGATGAAGGTGCTGACTTTCTGCATGGAAGCACGCATAAATCTCTTTGGGGGCCGCAGAAAGGGATGATTCTAGCCAAAACATCTGATCAGAAGGTCAAAGAGGCACTTTGCCTTCAGCGCTGTAAATGAATCTATAGATTGTCTCGGCGCAGGCATAAAACATCGCCATGCCAAGCCGTTTCAAATATCCGGCAATTTGATCCGGGGACCAATAGGATCTGATTTTTTCGATGACAAAAGCTTTCAGATCCGGATAGCGAACAAACAATTGCAAGCTCTGGCGTCTGCGGCGGTAAAACTCCTGAGCATTCATCGGGAAATAACCGCAAACGAATGGATCATCCTCATAATGGAACGTATTCCGACGGATCTCACGGTAAATCGTAGAATGATGACGGCCAAGCCTGCGGGCAATTTCACAGACTGAAATTTTACGATCCAGCATTAAATAAATCTGCCGACGCTCTGATAATGACAGGTGAGTATGATGTTTTTTCTGAACCATTTGCAAAAACTCCTTTCTTCAAAACCGTTGAAAATAGTCAGTTTTCGCGTTTGGGGATAGACAGTGCCCGCCGCGAACAGGCGGCGTGATAAGATAAATTACGGAAATTAAAAGATGGTATTTAATTCTAGGATATAGATTTTTGTGTAGTCTTTTAAACGTGCGGTCTATGTTCAAGACGATCTGCTAGCCACAACTTTATCAAAGATTGACGTGTTACACCAAGCCTTTGTGCTTCTTTATCCAAAGATTCAACCATCCATGACGGAAAATCCACATTCACGCGCTTCGCTTCACGATTTGGTCGCGCGACCGTATCCAGATCAAAGTGATCCAGAACATCATCTTGGTTTGCATCGAACTTTTTATCGAGATCACGTGCTTTCATAAATTTCAATCTCCTTATCTCTGGAACGCCTGACAGATATTAATCTAGTGCTAGCGTCTCTATAGGTCACAATCGCTGACCAGTATTTACCATCAATCTTGCCAATGACTATACTGCGCGGTTCATCAATGGTTTTTGCCTTGATTTCCAGCAAATCCGGATCGAGCCATAAGCCCTGCGCCGTTTCAAAATCAATACCGTGTTTAGCCAGATTGGCGGCGCTTTTATCCGGATCATATTCAAACTTCATAATAGCAATATAGCACTAATTATTTATTAATGGTATATTTATTATACTATTAAGCAGCTATTTTGGTGTCGTTTGCAGGATCAAAGATCCGTTTGCTCATATCAAGGAAGTGCATTGTGTCGTGGTAATAAACGCTGCGTTTGCCAAGGCCGCCTTCAATGCTCTCGTTTAACTCGGCAATCACATTGCCCGCATCTGTCGTCACGCTGCGGCCCTCATCCAGATCAACAATCAACATGAAGCTGTCGTTGATTTCCTGAATTTTATAAGCGGCTTCACTCATCGTCTCTGGCGGCCTCTCTTCTGCGCATGTGCCATAGGCTTCACTCAAATAATCTTCCCACGACCAGACCGAGCCGCCCACTACAGTCCAATTGTCGTCTTGCACCATACCCCTTTTATAAAACCGGCTTTTCAGGAATGCACGCTTTTTATACCCATCAGTCCATATTAGGTAGAAATATTCATGCCTGATCTGCTATAATGGGTCTTATGAGCGAACAAGACACCATAGAGCAATTTGAATTGTCATCGTGGGCTGCGCCTACGGATGAGGATATCGCACGTTTTAAGGCTTTGACACCTGAGCAACAACGTGAGGTTTTTGGCAGAGAATTAGAACGGGCGGCAAAAAGCGGTGTGAGTGAGCGTACGCCTTCACAAATTCTGCAAAGCGTCTTGTCTCGCCATAACAATGCCCGGATATAAACTTTCCAAACAAGCTGACGCTGATCTTGAAGGTATCATTGAATATACCGATGACAAGCATGGTCCCTATCAGGCCGTTCAATATGTAGCGGGCTTGGAAAAGTGTTTTGAAACGATCGCCAGCAATCCGGGGATTGGCTTGCCAAGTGAACATTATCCCGAATATATGCGTTTTCCTCACGGCAAGCATATTATCTATTATGAGGTCAAAGAGGACTTTGTTTTAATCGTCCATATTGTTCATGGAAGCGTTGATCCGGACAACCATTTTTAGGCATTACCAATATCTATAATTCCGCGCTTATTTTTATCGACATAATCTCCTTTATCGTAATGTCTTGCGGACGGAAGATATGAAAACCAAAACTGCCCCTCTGTTGAGGGGCAGTTTGGAAGTAAGATCATATGTGGCAATCAATGATCGTAATCCAGTGATCTTTGGGCTGCATGAGAAGGGCTGCATGTAGTCCTTACGGCTGATCTGATTTGTATCGACCGTATAGTGATGAACCCTGTTACCATTCTTCCGGTATGCATCTGCTTCATCCCAGAGACGCCCCCTATCCAGCCGGGATTGCTCAAGCATGGCGTTCAGATCAAGATCGCGGATTTGAGCGCCGTCGGCCCTTCCGGGTTTGTCCGGGATCTCATAAATACCTGGCTCACCAAGTATGCAGTCATTGACACCGGATTTTACAATAAGCTCTTTGTGCCAACGGCCACCGATCATCCACCAGTCCCATTTGGAATTGGGGTTACTTTCGGTTTCCTCATAAGGGGCAAGGATCTGACCAAGAAGCCTCTCGCAAGGTCGATTGTCTGTAAAGACGGCTAGTTTGAAATGTGACATGATAATTTTCCTTTTTCTTGTTATTGGGCCGGGCCAATCCCGACCTCTTGGCGAGACGATCAGCCGGGCGCTTTGGAAAATTCACGGCACCTTTACTGTGGGTCCATTAGACCGTCTTGGCCGCTTGCGGCCCTAGACGGCTCTATGGAGATAAAGGTGTTGGGGGTTTTCAAAAGGGTCTGGCAGGCTCAGCCAATACTCAGGTTGGGATCTGACTGGCCGGATATCAAAAAGGAATTGTCAGGGAAAGATTATAAAGGCCGTTACAGTTATGGAATCGATCTGTTTTGCGGCTCTGGATATGTATCATAAAACGGGTTATGCGGCATATACAGTCTATTCTGGATAGGCCGGGAACTCTGGTGCTATTTGGTTAGAAAGCCAAATTATGCTTAATGTGGGCCATATTCTCATTTGGCTTTTTTACCAAACGCGCATGATAGCTATTCAAATCTGGTTTCCAATCAAACCACATTGCAGCGTCAGGTCTTAATAAGTCTTGTTGTGCGGTTTCCGGTATTTCCAGATTAATAGAATGAAGATGCAAAGGGGCTTTCTTACCTACCAATGACAGGAATATATCAATTTTGTAATTACCCGGCTTGAAGCGCTGTTCTGACTTTAGGGTTAATGAGTTGAAATGGTGATTTGCCGCTATTCCCGTATTGTCAACAAACAGACCACTACCCCGCTGCATACTTTGTCCATCACGGCTATGACCCCAGATGTTGAATGATAACTTTTGGTTTCCAAATGATACCTTTAAAAACATATTCTCTATGACATGACCACGATGCCCGGTGCTGTATAACAACGTTCGAATAAATATTTTTGGGTCAATTTTTCCTTCACTAGTATCATATAGAAAAGCCACAAATGTTGGCTTTGTCATTAGAACACTGCCTTTACGAAAAAAGCTGATCCATGCTGTAGCACCAGATACCGCCAGAGCAAAAAGAGAGATTATTGTGTTAATTGGGTCTAACATAGATTCAAATTCGCTTGAGGATTCTTGGGATATTTGTTCAGAGCAAAACCAATAACAATTCTTTGTTCAGATATTACCCGCATTAATTAGCCACGCTGATTTTTTGTATCCTTTTTTCTGCTTTACACGCATCAGTTCAAACATAACATGGCAGGCCTGACACTCACTTTCAAAATACTCCTGCCTGCACTGACCGCCCTTACCGATCCTGCCCCACTCCCGCATGAGATTAAAGCCGCCAAACAAATCCGGCTGGATGGACAGGCGGTAATAGCGGTGCATGTTCTTGGCCGGGTCTGTGCGGGTCAGTCTAATCACGGTCACTCCCACAACCTTGCCGCAATACCTTGCTCTTCCGGCCCCACAGCGTCGGCATAGATGGCCGTGGTTTTGATATCGGAATGGCCCATCCATTTTTGCAGCATGTTAAGAGGCGCGCCTTTCAGTATGGCATTGATCCCGTATCCGTGACGTAAACCCTTCGGACAACGGTGCGGCCCTTCCGGGATTCCGGCCTCGGTCATAATATCAGTGACAATCTTGCGGCCCCACCTGTCCGTCCAGTCCCAAAGCGGGGCTTTTGCGGTCTTGGGCTTTTTCTGGGCTTCCCGGATGCCATGCGCAATATTGAGTGTGTCGATATAATCGGATGGAACGGGAATAGTGCGATATATTATTCTCTGTTGGCCGTTTTTATCTTTGCGCTTTTTCAAAGAGCGGATCGCAACCGTATTGGCTGAAAGGTCGATGCGGGCCGGGGTCAACTCTATCGCTTCTGAAATCCGGCAACCGGTATAATGAAGCGTTTCGCAAAGGGTCCGCTCCAACGGCGTTTTACCTTTTGCCACGCGCAGGAAGGCGGCCCGTTCATCGGCGTTCAAATAAAGGCGGTTTCCTGCGGAATCGTAAAGGGTCATTTCACTCATAGTTCCGACTATTGCATGAGAAGTCGGAACTATCGAGGGTGTTTTGATATATATTCACAGCAATTTGCAAAGAGGATGGTGTGATTTACTTCCGACTATTACCAATAGTGGGAAGTCAGTGGCTTTTTATGGCATGGACGCTCCCATTCTCTCCCTGGGAGCCTTGTGAGACTTGCCGGGCTAGAAAATCTGCTTTTCGGAGCCGTCCCTCACCCTATGACGGGGACGGCGATCGAAAGGCAGATGGCCCATGCTTTTTGGTGAGTTCTTTTAGGCTACGCCGCAATTAATGTGCCTGAGGTTTCCAGGGCCTCTTCGTCGGTGAGGCCGGTCACACCGAGAAGAGTGGCGGCTGTGACAAAGTTTGTGCCGCCCACCGCGCCGTCCACATCCACGGCCAGGGTTGAGTTTGCGCCGTCATCCGTGATTTGAATAAAATCCGTGACGGCATCTGTGAGCGGATCGTAGTTTGGTGCAATCAGATCCTTGATATCAAGCGTATCCCCTTCGGCCAGGCTAAAGTCATGGACGTTATCAACGGCCCGGAGTTTATATCCAAAGAGCTTGATCTGTGGGCCTATGGCCACGGCGTGGAGCTGGACTTCTCCAGGCCCGGAAAACCCACGGATAATGCGTTTATTGAAGCCTTCAACAGCCGGTTCCGACAGGAATGCCTGAATACGGCTTGGTTTTTAAGTTTGAATGATGCAAAATCGAAGGTTGAAGGTTGGCGCGTGGAGTACAACACTTCCAGGCCTCACTCAGCTATCGGGAATATCCCGCCGGCAGAGTTCGCAAGGCTTTCATCTCTGGCTAGCCAGAGATGAAAGAAAAAGGAACAGAGTTTTTCTCACGTTCCGTGGTCCGCCAAATGGGGCAAGTACAAGCTCTTGGAAAGGTTTTGTTTGTTTCGGAAAAATGGTCAATTCCATCAAGACCATCGGCAGACCAAAGAGCTCACAATTCTCACATTCTACAAAAAAGAAATCTTCTTCATTCTCCTTTCTTTGTTCCATGAAAAGTCTTTTTATTCAAAACCATTGAAAATAGTCAGTTTTCGCGTTTGAGGATAGACAGTGCCCCACCTATTAAGCTAAATGTGACAATTTATCTTATGGGAAATAGTGGGTAATTTTCAAGTTAGAGAGATATGGGAGCTTGTTTCACTAGAATTTGCTCTTTTTTGTATATTGATGTACAATGAGTATGTATATAGACAATAGGAGTTATTATGCCCTCTACAGCCTATACAGAAAGTCTTACCCAAGGAAATACTTTGCCCATTATGGCTCTCAGAGATAAAGATGCAAGAGATGAGTTGTCTCCCGCAGCGTTTCGCCTATTTCTAAGCCTTGCAGATCGTTGGGGTTTAGATGAAAATCAAAGACTGGCCGTCTTAGGTGATATTCATCGTCAGACCTATCAAAAATGGCGCCGGGGTGATGTCAAAAGCCTTACGCGCGACCAACTGGAAAGAATTTCTCTCTTACTGGGTATTCATAAAGGGCTAAGGCTCTTATTTGCAGATCATGACAGTGCTGAAAGATGGTTGCTCTTCTCTAATCACGATGTGCCCTTTGGTGGTCTTTCTCCCTTAGAATATATGGTTGAAGGAAGCATAAACAATCTCTATAAAGTTCGCCGGTATATTGATGCCTGGAGAGGCATGAAATAATGCCTGATTTGACACACTCCAGAATAGAAGAAAGAACACATCGACTTATTGCCAGCATTTATCCCCCTATTGGTGTATTTGATGATTTAACCGACGATCCAGATGAACTCAGAGTAGCCTTTCTACTTGAGTCAGCAACAAACGACAGATT
The DNA here is from genome assembly GCA_965224165.1 of Methyloligellaceae bacterium. Lineage (GTDB taxonomy): Bacteria > Pseudomonadota > Alphaproteobacteria > Rhizobiales > CBDCYM01 > CBDCYM01. The sequence goes on from CBDCYM010000004.1 coordinate 8,632, forward strand.
TTTACTGTTATCAAAACGCCTTGATCTTCTTCCCAATAAAGAGATAGCAGCCGGTCCAACAGCCAGTATCGTTATGGCAGCATTTTTACACGCAAATGAACAAGGTGGTCGTTTTAATGATGAACGTTTGGGAGCGTGGTACGCTTCCTTTAATGTCGAGACAGCCATACGGGAAACGCTTTATCATTCAGATCGCCGGTTGCGCTTATCTGAAGGCGCTTTCCCATCCAAAATTCAAATGCGGGAGCTGATTGCTGATATTGATCTCACGATGGTTGATCTTCGTGGTTGTCAAAACGATTATCCGGATATCTACGACCCCACTGATTATAAGTCCGCTCAAAAATTTGGAAATTCTTTACGCTGGCCACAGCATTCTGACACAACAGAAAGCGGGATTGTTTATGATAGCGTACGAGACAGAGATGGCACAAACATCTGTATATTTTGGCCGTCTCTTGTTCCCTTGCCTGTTCTACAGGGCGATCACTATGAGTACGACTGGGACAAGGACGGTAATTCTACTGTCCTTAAACTGACCAATGTTGATTTGTAGTGCAAGGGAAAAATGATCTTATATATAGTTATGTGGTATTCAAAATGGGCAAACATCGTCTTGTGGTTGCCCAAAGGTTTGAAGTTCAAATGGTAGTGGTATTTTATGAAATATTGCCAAATCTAAAATATCATTCCGTTCTATGAAGAGGATCTGGCTTCGCTTTGTGGCATCAAGTTTTCCGCCGAGCCAATTGCGTGCTTGTTTTGTAATTTCACCTCCCGCGATTATGAAGGCATGTGCGGGTCAGTCTCATCATGCGTGTCTCATAACTCCATGTCGTAAATGGCTTTAATGTCCTGTGCCTGAATGCACAGATACGCCAAGGTTTGCTGCTGGGTGGCGTGGCCGAACGCTTCCATGAGAAGCGGTAACGGCGTGCCGTTTTTGTACTGATGATAGCCCCATGTTTTCCGCATGGTGTGAGAGCCGTAATTGCCTTTGCAGCCTGCCCCGGCGCACCATTCTTTCAGCATGGCTGTGAGCGTCGGAACGGTGAGACAGTCCGCCCGCTGCGAGTAGAATAACGGATCGTCCGGGCGGTTGTCTGTTTTCCATTTCACATGCGGGTCACGGTCAAAATAAAGCCTGATGGCATCGGCGGCGGTTTTGTTGAGCGTCACACGGCGGTACTTCTTGTTCTTGGACTGTTTGAGTTCGAGAGTATCGCCTGCTTGCAGACCGGCCACCTGTCCCACAGTGATGGAAAGCAGCTCATTGGCCCGCCAGGCCGTATTAATCCCGAGCGTAAATAAACAATGGTCCCGGTATTTGTCCGCGTGAAGCAGCGCGGCCTTGATCCGCTCAATCGCGGCTTTTTTCCGGATGGGTTCAACCTTGATTGAACTGCCCTTTTTGGGGTGATTTGGGTTGGGTTTTTCCATGCCGAAATACTCATTAAGCTTTCTTCTTATAATTATAAAACTTAATGAGATAGAATCCAGTCTTTTTTATTCTTCAGACCAAAAAAGCTGTGAACAGTAGAGAAATCGTGGGTTTTTGTGATGACACCAACTCCCTAACTTTTATCTAATAGTTAGGGAGATTACACGCCCTTTCAGTTTTGGCCCCTCACCGTAGCGACGTGCTCATTGGGCCCTTATGGCCGCTGGCTTGGCTGCACGCATTGTAACTGCTCCGAGCGCCGCGCCCATCTCATTCAGCTTATGATGATACGGATTTTGAAACACATTTTGCTACAACTGGCTCTGGCTACAAGACTTTTATTCAAACTGCCTTTACGTCAGTTTTAGAACATAGTGATCTATATAGTTCATCCTTCTCAGCCATTATTCCTGTAGATTTTACCAGTACGACCGCCGGGGCCGGAATAATGGGTATCGGCCAAATCACAAAAGATCATATAATTATTGCTGGCGATCCCGGTCAGGGTATTGATCCTAGCCCAGATGCATTGGCTTTTGCAGAATTATACCACAATACTGGCTTCACAGAGGCGCATGGAGACATCTGGGCCAATGTAGACCACGAGTCTTCCAGCTATTCCGGTATCAATTTATGGGATGTCGATGGCAGCGCAACTGATCCTATTGTTGCAGGCGAATATACTTGGACAGTGATCCATCAGGAAATTGCTCATGCTTTGGGAATTGATATTGTTGGATCAACTCTTGAAAGCACAGCATTTAATTCTCATAAATATTCTGTGACGTCCTATAATTTTCATCCTGATATGTATTACGATCCCAATGATGGAACGGGTGCGCATGCTTCCGGTCTTCAACTTCTGGATATTGCCGCCCTGCAAGAGATTTACGGAGCCAACACAACAACCCGTTTAGGAGATACGACCTACGGCATCGGCCAGGGCTTTGGGGCAACGGCCAGTGATGCCTTTGTCTATACGATCTGGGATGCGGGCGGGACAGCGGACGAGATTGATGCGTCCGGTTTTAATGTCCGGGCTGAAGTTGCAACTGCTGGATATTGTGGCTAATGATAATACACAATACAACCTGATGGAGAAGAAATATGGATGAGAAAAAGAAAAAGTGGCAATTTTGGTTGTTGGCAATTTTGGTTGTTGGCATTGTTTTTTTGACTTTGGTGTTACTTATTCAAAGTGGATCACGTTATTAGGAGGATAAAAAGATGAGTATAAACTTTAATTTTCTTCAGACAGGTGAAAACTGGTCTTCGACTGAAGTTCAGAATTTAGAGTATTCTTTATTGTCGTCATTGCCCTCATATTACGTCCTAAATCCAGCTCTATATACCGCACATCATTTAGATTTTGCGATTGGCACAGAAAATATATTATCTTCTGACTCTAATACATCAAACTATGACCAACAGGACATCGTTCATTTCCTGTTAGATGATCCTATCACGCTGTCAGGCTATACAGATGTAAATACACGCTTAATGAGCTCTGTAGATTACCGTGTCTCTTTTTCCGATGTGATCAATGCAAGTTTTTCGGAAGACGTATCCGGGAACGGTGATCTGGCGATTATGAATCAGGATGCCTATAGTGCATCTGATCCCTCCAAAGCCTATCTCCCGACAACAATAAACCAGACATTTGGCAATGCAGGTGACGTCTTCATCAACTCCCTTCACATCCCCAATCTCTCTGAGTTACGCCCCGGTGAAGAAGGATTTTGGATTTTATTGCACGAACTCGGCCACGCCATTGGCGGGTTAGAGGATGTTCGCTTAACATCCCAAGCCGGTACTTATCTCGACAACCAGAAATACACAATGATGTCCTACAACACTTACGGCGGGGTCTATGCATCGGGTTTGCAGGTGTTGGATATTGCGGCGTTGCAGGATACGTACGGGACGAGCAACACGACCACGCGCAATGGGGATACGGTTTATGCGCTTGGGCAAGGTCTTGGGTTTGATGGTGCGGCAGCGGATGATGCGTTTCTTTACACAATATGGGACGGTGGTGGAAATGATACGATTGATGCGTCCGGTTTTAATGTCCGGGCTGAAGTTGCAACTGCTGGATATTGTGGCTAATGATAATACACAATACAACCTGATGGAGAAGAGAGTATGAAAAAGAAGATTTTGATAACGACAGGCTTGCTGCTTGCTGCTTGCTGCTTGCTGCTTGCTGCTTATGCATTGCAGCCATCTACAAAAAGTTCATCCGGGGACAAGGTTCCTGATCACGAACGGCAAAGAGTTCTTAAAGAATTACAAGACAAGAATTTACCAACCAGTCAAAGGGAGGCAAGACAATGACAAACGAATGGCAAATCTTACAGGATGCAGCGGATACAAGATGGCTCTTGTCATCTGTCGATTATACATTTTTGCAATTTCTGCCTGACTATTATCTGGATGGTTCCGGACATGCATCTTGGTATGATGATATTGTTGATACAACGCAAGGGTTTCAGAGTTTTTCGAATAAGCAACAAGAAGTGATCTATTACCTGCTTGAAAATGCAGGTAGCTCTAAAATCACCGGAAACTATGCTAACAATGTTGATTATAGAGTTTCCTTTTCTGATGTCATAAATTTTTCTTTTAATGAAGAAACGCAAACCGCTGGGTTTCCACCTTTGGATCAGGGTGTCGGCGGTATCACATTTGTAAATGCCAGTCTGGATACATCTCAAAATGAAGACGGTATAGCGTTTTTTCCTACAAATCTGGGACTAAGTGGCGAAATTAACAATAAAGGCGACATAGTCATTGACCAAGATAGTCAGATTAATGC
>CBDCYM010000005.1:0-11494 GCA_965224165.1 Methyloligellaceae bacterium
ATGTATGGCTGCAACGATGGAAACGCGCAAAATCAAACTCTGTTTGGAACGGAGTCGTGTAGTGTGGCATAGATTCGCTTGGATGCTCTATCTTCTTGTTGCCGCATGTCTTTTTGCGCAAAACCGGTATCCACTTTTGCGCGACATGCTCTAGTCACATTGACATATGGCTGTTTTTTCGAGGAGAAGTGGAAGACCAAGAGGGGTCGGAAATTTCAAGCGGACCTGTACAAAAAATTCTTTAGCAAAATTTCTGTATGGGTGACCCCATGACAGAAATTTGCTCGATCCGTGAAGTGATCTTGTGCCGGCGGGATGACACGTCGCCGGCACAAGATCACTTTCCACTATTACCTATAGTGGGAAATCAGCCTTTCAGAATCCACTTTCTAACAGGTTCCTCTGTTTGGATTCATCGTACTGATGTGAAAATCACAGTGAGACGGGGATAAGTGCCAAAATAACCTGCAGTTCAACGATCCAAACGTTTTAAATTGAATCTCAATGCAACTCCGCCCTGCTCAGCATTGAGATGTACATTCGTTACTCGAGTTTTGAAACCAGATTTCGTGGCGACGACTCTGTATTTGCCCTTTTTAAAATGCGCGCTAGTCCTACACTTATGATTATTCTCCTGATTGAGAGTTAATGAACTCAACACCTTTCTTCTGTTGCCTGCTTTGTAAATTTTAATTTCTGTATTTGGCTGGTCTCCAAATACACATATCTGAAATCCCCTTTTTGTCGCATAGGGTCGGGTCTGGATAACCTTAATAACCTCATCAGAATTAACATTGATTGTTTTATAAATTTTCTGTTTTCTATCGGTTTCTATCTCGGCAATATACTCTCCCCGCTCAATAGGGGTTCCGCCAGAGCCAATATCGATGGCGCCAGAGGAAGTTGGAAAAAGTCTTTTTCTTATTGTTTTGTCCGGATAAATATCAAGGTAAAGTATGGCCTTACGTTTGTTAATGTCTTGCGCTCTCGAGGTGCCGTCCTCTGCCTCCTCATTGTATAAGAAGGGTTCTTTGTGAAAATTCGTTGAAAATGCTTCGTAAATCGTATCTTTAGTAACGGCTGCTGGCTTTACCATTTGTATGTGGTCAAAATCTGCTAGCTCTATACTATTTTTATGATCACCTTTTCCTCTCTTGCAAGTACTGTTTGCATCTTTGATGGAAACTAAAACATGGTTAGGCGGAGTCCAGCCACCTATTTCTTTTTGAAGAGGCCTACCTTCGAAATAGCAATACACATTTACTTCTTTTGCTACAGAGTCCCAGAAAGAATTGATAAATTCATGGAGGAGGTCAGCTTGTCCTTTTCTCACTAAGTTCTTTACATGTACTGCATCGCCATCTGTGCTGAAAAGTCCTAACAAAAGCTTACTTACTTCATCAACTTTAACCTCCTTTGTCGGTACTCCAAACAGATGAAGGTCAACACGCTTTTCTCTAATAAGGGTTTGGTCGCCTAGAAGTGCCAATTTGACAAGTACACCACCCAGACTATGAGCAATAAAGACTATTCTATCATAAGCTCTAACGTTAGAATCTATTAATTCGCGAATATGGCGAGCAATATCCGCTATCGAGTTATGTTTAGCGTTCCTTCCTGTCGGGTAGAAAAAAGTTGCAATATCAATGCCCTTAAATTGTTCATCTTTCGCAATAAGATTATACCAGAAATCTTTTGTATCTGAATTGTAAAAACTACAATTTCCATGCCCAAATAGACCGTGCACAAAAATAATTATAGTTTTTTCATCTTCTCTACTTGTGGGGTGTTTATTATTATTCCTATAAATAAAATCCAAATTTGTTTTGTCAGATCGATCTTGGTCATTGCAAGCAATAGCTATATTGCTCAAAAGGTTAGAGCCAAGAAAAAAAATAATGGCAAATAGAAAACGCATCCCACGATCTCCCCCAAAAATCCACAACAATCACCTGATTTTAAATAAAAAATAAGGAGTTCAGTGAGTCAATAAGGAATACTGCATATCAACATATTTTATGCTGAAATATTTCTCGCGTTACGTTTTGTTTTATTTCTCAATTATTTTAAATATTTGTTTTGTTTTATGAAAAAACAGGTTCCCCTGCAATCATACCTTCTGGGGGACAGGGATTACCGCTTATCTTGAAAACTTGGGTGCGCGTCTGGAAGTGGCGCAAGCCATGGCCAGGCAACGCCCCCCAAACCACACGCATCTATGACCGGCGACAGGATATTGTCACCCTTGATGAGGTAGAGCGGATCGGGATTTAAGGGTTCTTTACGGGTTACAATTAGCTGTGGCACGGCAATGAATGGGAACGATGACGGATAGTCTAATTGGACATACTAGTTCATGATCCACATGCAATGAGCGATCAGTTTGCAGACATCAAGATCGACAAATTCACAAGAGTGAACACGGCAAATGCTGCCAACAAAACGAGGACATACCGCCATGCAATAAACAGTACAAGAAATATTACCGAAAACAGAAGTGCTCCGAGGCCGCCAATAACGCTTGACATGGCAGGCCCCAATTGCACGTTCCAAACACTTAGAGTGTTGTCAAAAAATATTGCACCAAATATCAAGGATAGTGTTACCACTAAGAGGCGAATTGGCACAACAATGGTTGTTAGCTTTTCTATGAGTTTGTCTGTACCTGTGCTCGTAAGAAATCCGCTATCATGCTTAACTTCATGTATAGCATTTGCAGAACGTGCAATGATGTAGATTGCGAGACCGAACATAGCTATCGGAGCCGCAACACCCATTTCCCGATTTAGAGCAATTCCAGAGAAAAGAAAGCCTACCACGACTAACGTCACGTTGTTTACCTGTGCATCCGACCAGCTAAATTCCTGTCCAAGCAACTTGAACGGATAACTTGCGACGTAGAAAATACGTCGAACTGCGTCAACGAATTGAGTTGCATCAAGGCTCAACAAAAAATCTAGTATATCGAAGAGCTGGATTAGCTGAATTAAAAGACCGATAAGGCCAATAATCGACAATATTGCTGAGAAAATGTTTTGAATGGAATTACGCATAGTACCTCAATCGCAGATACAGCCTGTGTCACAGGAGCAATCCCCAATACAGCAAACTCTCTAACTTTTCTACAGCAGTTATCGAGAAGGCTCGTCGCGTCGTCTGGCATGGTTGACCTTGGTGAACACTTCCGCCCTAGGTGTTTAGTTCCGATCGTTTTGATCTTCTGACAGATAGCGTCCGACGCCATCAAGCACTTGGTCAATCGTCGAAAAACAGTGCTCAATGAAAGTCGTACTCATATAGAATATCCAAAGATCATCATTACACAACGAGTGTTCAAACCAGTTTTTTGGCCATGCTTCGTTTTTTATTCGAGCCTCAAATTTAGTACGCGTATCAAGAGGCCACTCAAAGCCACTATGAAACATGTTATTGCGGTATCCGAAAAGTGCGGAAAGTGTCTTCACGTATTTATGAGGTTTATGAGGTAAAAAGGGTTCCAAACCTATCGAGATGGCCAGCTGTTGAATACCTTTGACCAAGTCGTCGGCAGGCTTCCCTTCTCGAATGTGAATCCTGGGATTCCAGTAGAGATCTTTCACAAACTCCAATCTTTTGTCATTGATCTGCTTGTGGTCTTGTCGAGTCCGTAAGCTCGTGAAAATGGAAACGAAAAGGGACTCGGTGAATGGTGCGAGCATGCCTATAGCAGCCATGCTGTGAGCGGCATCTTGGAAGAAAGAGCTATGGACCGCATCTACCCATCGGTCCTCCAAATATGCCTGATATATTGTATCGTTACCATCATAGGAACGAATAGAATCGTCCAACTTTCTGATGTTTTTTGAGATTTCTGCTTCGGCAACTTGATTCCGTTCAAGCATACCTTTTATGGCGATCAACTGCGCTTGAAAGTCGTGTTTTTTAATCAGAAATAATGCTTCATCACGGTTGCTGAGCATGGGCCACCCTAAGTCCTTGTATGTCATCTTTTCCGAAGAATTTTTCGTCAAACTATGTTCTCCACCTTTAAATGGGACGACAGCGTGCATGGATTCTTGATTTCCGTGAAACAGAATGCCCCGGATTGTAACACCTGCAAAATTCGTTACGTCCTACCCTATCGTGCCATCACCCGAACATGTTCTCGCAGTGTGGCAATAGCCCTCTCCGCGGTCTCGATATCGGCTTTGATGATTGCGGCTTCGTTTACATCAATGCGGTTGTCCGCAAGCGCTTGCTCGATTTGATCGGCAGCATCCGAAGCTTCGACAAGCATCATCAAAGCTGTTCGACGTAGCGATTCTCCAGGCTCAATTGTTTCGCTCTCCGTGCCGACCCGATCAACAGGAATAAATTTCGTCCCGGAAAGAAACCAGGAGGCAAACCGGACATCTGGCACTGTACGAACTAATTGCTGCATCTCATCTGGTCTGAATTCATTTCGCCCCCGTAACCTTGCATAAAGCGCGTCTGTGGATAGCCCCAGTTTTTTCGCAAGAACAGATACATTAGCGCGCTTTTCAGAAATGACAATCTGGTAGGCGATTTCATGAAATTGCACAGAATCTCTCCAAAATTTGCGCTCACATTTTACCCTAACCTTCTCTGTGAATAGTAGTGGCTGTCAATCTACTTTCTGAGAATTGTCAAAATACGACTGAATATTTTGACAGTTTTCCCCTTTTCTTAATGGCACAGGGCTGCTTATTTTAATTTTGACAATACAACCAGGGGTGAGAAGGAAAAAATCATGTCAAGTTATGTACGTTCCAGGGGTACAACATTTACGAAGCGGTCACAGGATACAAACCGGCTTGAACGTGGAATTCGGATGAGAAAGGGAAAGAAGAGCCTTTCAAAAGATTTTGCAGATGATAAAGAAATTTTGCCACCTAAAGTTGCAGAATATCTGAAAAAAGATCCCGACCTTTTAATCCGCCAGGTTATTTCATTATTGGACAAGGTGATCCGGAAACCTCGCATTCTGAAAGACATGGCACTAGAGACTTATGTCGACCGAACCAAGTTGGCAGTCGAAATTTGGTCGAGGTTAGAAAAGCAAATTGGGGAGCTCATTTCAGATGGCGCTGATCCCGAAATATTTAAAAACCTGACTGCTATGTGGCTTTCAAAAATCCATCCCTATGCAACCCAACCTTTTGATCCCAAAAATCCAGGTTCAGATGAAAATGCATCATTTATCAAGAAGGTCATCTCTGAGGGAAACCATAGCGGCAACACGCGCAAAGATGCTGAAGGATATTGGCACACCGCTCTTTGGAAAACGACGGAAAGTGGTGAGCCTGATTACCCGCAAACTGCGAGCGCAATTCTGGAACATCTGGCCGAAAACGAGCTGAAAATAAATGGCAAACCAAGGAAAACAAAAGGCAACCCGATCGGGTTGATCAAAAAACGCGGAGAGGCAATCCGCAAGAGTACATCTGATCCTCGCTTGGGCAAAAAATCGGCACCCAAATCACAAGAGAACCCTGAGATTGAGGACATATATTTTCAAGACGACATAGCTGCGAAGATTCTGGCAGAGCTAAACAACCTCCGCGAGTTGATCACTAAAGAAGCCGAGGAAGAGAAAAATGCGCAACAAAAAAAAAATTGAAACTGGGAAGAAAGCCGAACGGAACCCCTTCCATGAGCGCGCTCGTTTCCACAAATCTCTATTTGGTGACATGTTGTATAAGCACTTTGGAGAAGTGAGAGATCGTTCTCAGCCTGACAAAGAAACCACAAAGCGTTTGTTTTCGCTGCACAATGCGGTTCGGGCCTTTTACCAAAAGATTGGGAAAACCCATCGTCTGCGGTTAGCGATGAAAGCAGATGCCAAGGATGATCTGTCGCGCATCGTACCAAAAGATACCGAAACCCTGTTCAAGGCAATTGGTGCAAAATCACAGAATGCAAAAATCAGTGAGTTGATCCGGCTTGGAAAGCTGATCGTTCATGCGTCTGACATTCTCGATCCTGGGTCCGGTATTGATGACAAATTCAAAATGCGCATGGACTATTTTGCGACAAGTGATGGCCAATGCGAGATCAAGAGAAACGAGACTTTTACACGGGTCTGGCGGAACTCAGTCGGATTATCCATTCGAAGTCTCAAGGCCCTAATTGATGACAGATACGTCAGTGCTACATGGCAACCGAAGGACGGCAAAATCATCTATGTGAACGACGATATTATGCTAAAGAACGTATCAGCTAGTGCCGCAGAAAATCTGAAACAGGACGATTACAAAACCCACATATCACTCCTTTTTGGCAACAAGTCAGTCGACCAACTAGATGGAAAATCGAGGGCCTCGATTTTTAACTCCGATACTCAGTCAGAAAATCAGGAGCACCTTTGGTCATTGCTGAGGCTTGCCGCTGAAATCAGAAATCGCACCAATCACTTTTGCACAAAACAACGGTTGGCACGTCTCATCACCAGTGGTGTTCTCCAACCGCTTTCTGAAAGCGATAAGCATGTGTTCGCCGATCGCCATCAAAACAAAGCAGATCAATGCTCCTTTGACGCGTTCGAGCAACTTCTCGATTTCGACGAGCAATTGCGCAAAGTCACCATAGTCGATGACTTGAATCGACTTGGCGTTGGCGCGTATCTCGACGAACCTCAGGTCAGACAACTGTGTGGTGAATTGGCTAAATTGAAAGAAGCGGATGGTGTCACCGTACCGAAGTTCATGTCTGTATTGCAGAAAATACGAGCATTGTCAGAAAACAAAGATGTCGCTGTACATTCAGATTTAAAGCCATTTACAGATTTGGACTTGAAGAATCTTTCGACAGCGACCAAGGGGCTCAACCATTGCCAGGTTGGTATTCTCCGGCACTTATACACTTCCGGCTTTAAGGCGTGGCTTGCTGCTGAAGAGAAAAATGCTCCTGAGTTTTCCAAGATAATTGAAACGGTTATTGCGTCCAGGAAGGGTCGGTCGATCACGTTCCAGAAACAAAAGAACAAGCAATATCAGTATTTCGAAACCTGGTTGGATCAATTGTCTGCCGAGGATAAATCCGATGCTACCTCCCTATCGAAGGCGCTTGCGGCCTACTCCACCAACGATGGAAAAACCGTCAGAAACTATCGCGCTGTTCGCGGTGAGCAGTCGAAGCGATCCGGTTGGGTTGAAGATGTGCGCCAAGAACTCTTTGCGCATCTGTTTGCAGACTATCTTACCAAACACGAGCTGGGTTGGATATGGGAACTGACGGAAGCAGAGGAAGAAAACGAAACCACCACAGCGATTGATCCGATTGATATCAAAATTGCGAAACTGGACCGCCAACCCTGGCACAGGCAGTTTTATGCATGGCTGTACCTGATCCCCAGCGATGACATTTCCCTGCTTCGCCATCAATTCCGCAAGACATCCGCGTTGGAAACAAAGTCGGTTGCAGAAACCGATCCTGAATTGGCTCAAACGCTGGATCAAATGGACCAGTTAATGGCCTTGTACACGAAGGTCCAGTCGGCAGGTTTTGACGGGACAGAGCATGTTGGTGACAAACGTCTGATCAATGTCCTCTACAAAGATGAGAACTTGTTCAAAAAAGTCTATTCCGACGATTTTGAAAACCATCATATCACCGTACCAGGCACCCGTCGGGGATTACGCCAAATCCTCAGATACGGGCATTACAACGTGCTTGAGAGCATATTCAAAAAGCATCCGGTCATCCAGGACGAGATCGATGCTTTCTTGAATATGGAAAAAGAAGAGACGAAGGCACTCTTCAAGGAACGTGATCAGCTCCACAAAGAAATCATTGAACTAAGCGGCAAGAATGATGCTGACAAGGATGCGCTGCAACAACGTTGTAAACACTACCGGGAGAAAGCGGTTGAAGCCGCCAGCTACAATTTTCTCATCGCCGGTGCGCGCCTGACAGACCACGCTAAACTGCACCATCTTATGATGCACATTGTTGGACGTTTAACCGATTACACACTCATGTGGGAACGCGATCGCATCTACATTTTCCTTGGGATGCTCTATCAGGAGCTTCACCAAAACAACCAGGAACTCAATATCGAGTTTGACAGGCAAGATGGCACCGCAAAAGAACTCAGGATTGTCTTGGAGCAGCAAACTGATGAAAGAGGACCATTGCCAGGATTTGTCCGCCTTTGGACCATTGAAGACGGATTTGCCAAAAATGACTTTGAAAAACTGAAGCGCTTGTTGAATGGGCAAAATCGCGAACTATTCGATCAATATTTCGTCGGCAGGGAGACTGAACACCAGAAGGATATTGAAGCTCGCGAAAAGGTTCTCAAGGAACATGAAGAAAAGAAGAAAGGAGGCAAACAGAAAAAGCACGACAAGCCGAAAACTCGCGATCCGTTATACCTTCTTGGCAAACAGCAGATCCGTGATGACTTTGCTCACTACAGTGTCATTGGCAAAAAATGGCACTACTGTAAGGAAAATGGTGACTGGGTGATCAAACAGCAGAAAACCAATCAAATAAATCTCACTTTCTTGGTCAACTCCGTGCGTGGATTATTGGCCTACGATCGCAAACTAAAAAATGCAGTCAGTCAGTCCATCACGCATATTTTAGAAGACGAAGGCCTTTCAATTGAGTGGAAGATGCAAGGGGAACGCTTAAAAAATGCGATGGTCACCCCCTTGGTTCAACCGCATCTGACTATGCTCAGACGTGATGATCGTGAAAATCTGGGTTTTGCTTTACCAAGGGCATCTGTTCGATACACATCGATGGTGCAGGCTCTGTTTGACTTCGGCAATGGTGGTTATCGGCAGAAGATCGAGACACAAAAAGGGGAGAAATCAGAGGGCAGATTGGAATACCCGGTCTTTGAGACTGGCGAATTATCTCACCAGATTCCAAACAGGATTCGCTTCCAGTTTCCTGAATTAGGTTCAGAAAATGAACAAACCATTGAATTTTATGTGGAAAAAATCCGAAAAAAAGTTCAGGCTTAATCAGCCTTTGTTCAATATCGAAAAAATACTATCAGCTTCAGAAATGCGCATGATTTACAGTGAAAAATCAGATGGTTATGAATAAAGGAGTTCAGCATGAGGACTATTTTTACAGTCCACTGAACAGCAATTTCTCAATGCATTTACATGCACAGAGCGTTCAGCATGAGGACTATTTTTACAGTCCACTGAACAGGCGGTTTAAATTGTGCCCACTTGCGTGGAGCGTTCAGCATGAGGACTATTTTTACAGTCCACTGAACAATTAAAAGAAACATGCCCACAATGTGGAGCGTTCAGCATGAGGACTATTTTTACAGTCCACTGAACCCAAAAATGGTCCCCCTTCTGTTGATACTGTTCAGCATGAGGACTATTTTTACAGTCCACTGAACCGAGACGCTGATAATGGAACGGATGCCATCTTGTTCAGCATGAGGACTATTTTTACAGTCCACTGAACCAACATCGCGTTCTCCATAAGATGTTCCTAAAGGGTTCAGCATGAGGACTATTTTTACAGTCCACTGAACCGATAAATGCGACGTGTTGTACGACGAGAGAAACGACGTGTGTTCAGCATGAGGACTATTTTTACAGTCCACTGAACCGGGGTAAAGTAAAGGGCGTCTCCCCCCCAAAAGTTCAGCATGAGGACTATTTTTACAGTCCACTGAACCGAATACCTCCAAAAGGTTAATGTTGGGATGTTCAGCATGAGGACTATTTTTACAGTCCACTGAACCGTTAAGCCTCCTTCAGCTAGTTCTCAAATTCGTTCAGCATGAGGGCTATTTTTGCAGCCCACTCACCGATTTTTCCTTTGTCACCGCATGGAAAGTTCCAGTGGAAGGAAGAGGCGTTATGGATCAACAGAGCTCCGACTTGTGGCAACGGATCACATCCTATGAGGCGCTTCATGCGGCCTGGATCAAGGTCAGTTCCAACGAAGGATCTCATGGAGGGGATGGGGTCAGTCTGCGGGATTTCCGCAAAGATCTGTTTGGAAATCTGAATCAATTACGCGCTGAATTGTTGGGTGGGACCTATCGTTCCGGCCCGTTTCGAAAAGTAAGCGTACCGAAGAAAAAGCCTGGCTACCGCATCCTCACAATTCCGAGTATTCGCGATCGTGTTGTCCATACCAGCATTGCGCAAGCGTTGACCCCGATTTTTGAACCCCTGTTTGAAGACGGTTCATTCGGCTATCGACCGGGCAGAGGTGTTGTTCACGCAGTTGAAAAAATCGAGAGCTGGCGCAGACGCGGATATGATGTGGTTATTGAAGCCGATATCGTCAGCTATTTCGACAACATCGATCATGAAATTCTGCACGGCAAAATCAGTTCAATTTTACAGCAGTTGGATGGCTCTGCCGCTGTCTTGGCCCTTATCAATCGTATCATTGATGATCAGGAAAAGGCACTTGGTACACCGGGACGCGGCCTGGTGCAGGGCTCTCCGCTATCTCCTATATTAGCTAACCTTTACCTTGATGCCCTGGATGAGGAGATTGAGGAGCAAGGTGTCAAGATTGTTCGCTATGCGGATGATTTTGTCATGCTTTGCAAGTCACATAAAAAAGCTCAGAAGGTCCTCGACCACTGCGTTTCCGTATTGGCTCGTCATAACCTCCGCCTTCATGAGCAAGGCACTCGAATTGTAAGTTTTGACAAAGGCTTCGATTTCATTGGATATCTTTTTTTAAAATCCCTTGCGTTAAAAGAAAAAACGGATCCAACAACAAGAAAACAAAAGCCAATCAAATCGGTCGTTACGGACGAGGGCATTATAGAGCTTGATGAAATCGGCTCACGCTTTGATCCCGGAAGGCGTGTCCTCTACGTACTGGACCACAATCACACCCTGGATGTCAGAAATCGAAGCTTTTCAGTGCAGCGGGAAGATGGTTCTGAGTTGATCGCCATTCCCCATGCGCGGATTGGCCGAATTGAGGTAGGCCCCGGTGTTCCGTTCACCCGTCGTCCTGTCGATTTGGCTTTGGAACGCAACATTGAACTGGCGGTTATCGATGGTTACGGCCAGACTAAAGGCATCGCTATTTCCAATAAATCCAAATTTGCCGGCCGCCAATTTTTGCAAGCCAACGCAATATTAAATCAAGCCTTTCGATTGCATATCGCGCAATCACTTGTCGAAGGGCGAATAAAAAATCAAAGAACGCAATTAAAACGCCTTAATCGAAAACGGGATATCGAAGCTGTCGAGGAAGCACTTAGGCCGATGAAGCGGAATCTAGGAAAACTACGAAACCAGAAATCAATTGATGAAATAAGGGGCATTGAAGGAGCAACCACTGCTGTTTACTGGCGAGCACTGGGCTTCTTGTTAGATACCAGCTCTCATAAGGAATTCAGAAGATCTCGACCAGCTCTTGATCCCATCAACGCTGTAATCAACTATCTGACTGCTATTCTTGAGCGGGACATTCGCGCCGCTATTCAAAGCACGGGCCTTCATGTGGGATTTGCGTTTCTGCATGGCAGTCGCAATCGGCA
>CBDCYM010000006.1:0-36977 GCA_965224165.1 Methyloligellaceae bacterium
ATCTATATAAAAACAACGTTATAAGACGAAATGGATATTTCTATTACGCCATAATTTCCCCGAAAGTGTTTGCCATATGTTTGCCAAATGACGATTGGAAAGCCGAGATGGTAAGTGGCAAACAAATTGGTAAAAATAAAAAACGCATTACCTTGTCCGCAGTGGATCAGATCCAAGCAGGACAAATTGTATGGGATAAGGAAATAACCGGTTTTGGTATTAGGAGTCGTGGCAGCAAACCGACATATTTTTTGCAAGCTCGGATAAATGGACGATTGCGCTGGATAACAATTGGTAAACATGGATCTCCCTGGAATCCAACAACCGCTAGGAAAGAAGCATTACGAATCTTGGCAGATATCATTTCTGGCATAGACCCGGCAGTCGAACGTGAAAACAAACGCAAAATAATCACCGTCAAAAAAGCTTCAGAAGATTTCTTGAAGGATCATGGAATCCGACTCGCTAAAACAACACTTAATGACTATACGCAATTGTTTAGAGATTATATTCTGCCCGCCATAGGTAATCACAAAATTGATGCCTTGGAAAAGGACGATATCGCTAAAGCACATAATAGTTGGAAAGATCAGCCACGCACCGCTAATTACTGTTTGGCTGTCATATCCAAACTGCTTTCCTGGTCGGAAGATAAGGGACTGCGTCCAGACAACTCCAATCCCTGTAGCAAAATCAGAAAATATCAAGAGACTAAGCGTGAGCGCTATTTGACTACAGAAGAGTTAACACGGCTAGGCTGTGCCTTAACGCAAGCCGAGGAAACCGGTTCGGAAAACCCTTACGTTATTGCAGCGATTAGGCTTTTGATCCTAACCGGAGCACGTCAAGGAGAAATACTTTCACTTGCTTGGGCAGAAGTGGATTTGGAACGCAGTATGCTGTTTCTAAAACATTCCAAGACGGGACAGAAACCCGTGTTTCTGAATGAGTTTGCAAAAGACATATTAGCCAATCTGCCAAGACTAGCTCGTAATCCATATGTAATAATAGGAAATAAGGTTGGCTCGCATTTGGTCAACATCCAGAAGCCCTGGCGTCGCCTTCGTGATATCGCCAAGTTAGAGGACGTCCGTCTCCACGATTTGCGGCATTCTTTCGCAAGTCTAGCTGCTGCAAGTGGAGCTTCATTGCCCTCATCGGTCGTTTGCTTGGACATACTCAGACGCAAACAACAGCTCGGTATGCCCATCTTGCACATGATCCACTGCGAGAAGTAAATGAGCAAATTGGAGCAAAGCTGGGAGAGATATTAAAACTGAAAAAGATGTAAGAAATAACTGAAGTTTTTCAGCAGTCTTCAGAGCATTACGAAAGCCAAGAATTTATTAATTAGCATTGAACGCAGTAGTGTATGAGTTTGGTGACTGTCACCCATATTCAGACGTTGAATGGAACGTCTTTCCCTCAACCCAGTCGACAATATCTGATTGTTTGTAAAGGACGCGGGACCGTTTGCCCCTTCCGGCCTTCATAAAACGCGGACCGGTTCCTTCAACGCGCATACGTTCGAGTGTTCTGGCGCTGACACGTAGGACTTCGGCGGCCTCGAGAGTTGTCAGGTAGTATTCCGGCTCAGTTGGTTTGGAAACTTCTTCTTTTCTGTCAAACATTACACACCTCTCCTCCACACCAGATTATGTACATCGCCATTTCTGAAGAGGGCAGCTTTTAGCGGTTCAGGTAGTATGGGATCATAGATCCGGACACCGAGATAGTCTCCGACCTCCCGCCTTTGCGCAGTTTTGCGCCAGGCGATACCAATCTGGAGATCACCGCGGAAGAGTTTATAATCTGCCGCATTGCCTTCCGATTTGTTGGTATTTTCGACGAAGTGAACGTCTGCGTCGATGGTCAGGGTTTTGATGTAGCCTTCATATCCATTTTGATGGCCTTAAAGCGTCCAATGACAGGCATGGGTTTGATCCTTTTCTAGTTTTTGTCTTTGGTGTAGGGGAGATGGGAGCTTAAGAGAGACGCTGTTTTGGTTGGTTCTTGTGACACGGATGGCACATCCCTCTTGAGCGACTGGTCATGCAGCTCTCTACGGGCTTTTTTAAAGGCTACATCACCATCCAAAAAGATCTCCAGCATGTAAGGGATGAGATCTTTGACCTCTTCGGCCTTTCCATAAGTTTGCGCATAGATGGTGGCGTAATCGTCTAGCTTTTCTTTGAGGTCTGTGCGTATTTGAATGTTGAATCGAGTGGTGGTGTCGTTTGGCAGTTCTTTCAATTTGATCATTGGGCGGTCTCCTCTATTTTGTACGGTTTGAGGATGATGTCTTTGTTGACAATGATGCGCAGTGGCCAACCAGGCCTGATTTTAATGCTTGGCTGAATATCCAAATTGCGCTGAACGATTTTCTGACCGGCCTGATTGGCGCTGCTTTGCGTCGACTCACGAATGGCTTTGAGAAGATCACTTTCTGCACTGTCAAAGGTGAGTTCCGTCCCAACACCAAGGAGTGTCGAAAGAGCAATACCCTTCACGAGCTTCCAGTCATGAAAATCAACCTCATCTTGGAGTCCGGCGTAGCCGGATGGATCAGTCGCGGGCAGATTTTCGATAACGACGGATGAGCCATCGGGAAGAATGATCCTCTGCCAAATGACAAGGGCGCGTTCCTGACCGAAAGCAACAACGCTGTCATATTTTCCAATGAGACGGGAGCCTTGTGGAATGAGGATATGTTGACCGGTCACCGAGTCGTAAACATGTTCGGTCACCTGTGCCATCACCTGACCAGGCAAATCGGAATTAAGGCCTGTCAGCAGACTTGCCGATATAATCGTTCCGGCCATGAGCTGATAGGGGGAAACCGCCTGTTGTAGCCCGTGCTTGTTGTAGATTTTGTCATCAAGTTTCGTCTTGAGGAATGCAAGTTTACGGCGCTGCCTGCCTGAATCTTTGTCAGAATCTGTGGGCAATCCATGTGTCTCAACATTTGTGTTCGGACCACCCGCCAATCTCGAAAGGGCCGTCAATTGACCCGAAAGGGATGGAGAGCTTGGACTGGAACTTCCTTTTGCTTTTCCTTGCCCATTTAACGGTGTTTTCAGCCTTATACGGAAAAACAATCCCGATTCACGGCCTTTTTGGGCAAGGCGGGCAAGACGAGCGCGTTCTGCATGCTCAAGATCCGTTTGCCCCTGAGACTTGAAGGAGAGCTTGGGAGGGAGGGATGAGTCTTTTCCAACCTTCTTAAGCGCGTCTCCCACCTTCACCTTGCCAGGCTCAAGCTTCGGAATTTTGTCATAGGACGTCGGCAACTTCGCTAAGCCATCGGGCTTTGTCTTGGAATCCGTGTTGTAAAGTTCGGTTCGCGTTGAGGTTTTGCTCTTGTCTCCGCGCCAAAGGGAGAGAACAACGATGATGATCAGGATACCCACGACAAGCTCAACAACAATGAAGAAGTTAAACTTGTTTATGCGTTTGACAGGGCGCGGTTTCGCTCTGAGCTCAAAATCTTCGGGTGGTTGTTTTGCTCTGGAGACGTTACTTGTTCTTGAGGTGCGTCACTCATTGGCGAACCTCCTTCCAGACGGCATCGGTGCGCACAATCCGGACAATCTTTTGCGGTTTCACGCCGAGGCGGAGCTCGGCCGCAGCAAAGAGACGATCGACGATGTAATAGGTGCCTTTGACGCGGTAATTTACGAGGGCCGGTTTGCCATTTGAACCCATGACAAAAAGGGGTGGTGCATCGCCTTGGGAAAGCCCGGACGGGAATTGAATATAGACCTTCCTACCGTCATCGAAGGCGCGAATAGGTTTCCAAGGGGCAATGCCCTTTATGCGATAGCGGAAATTCAACTTCTCAAGCGTGACGCCGCGATCAATGGTGTTCTGAGTCACCATGGAGACGGCGGTGTTTTGCTTATTAAGCGCAACCAAATCATCATGCGGATAGACCCAGGAAACGGAAGACATATAAGCTTTGTCTTGCGATTGAAGCTCTAAGTGATAAGTGCGCCTGTCCGTCGTGATAACTAGATTGGTTTCGATGTCAGGAGCGATGGGCTTCACCAGAATATGGACTTGTACCTCGGCACCCTTACCGCTTTTGGTATCACCGACAATCCAGCGGACCGTATCACCGGCTGACACCGAGATGAGTTTCTCGCCCGGTTGAAGGGCGATGTCACTCACCTGATTAACGGCGCTATAAAGCTTGTAAAGCGCGCCCTTGGTAAAGGGATAAACCTGAATGGCATTGATAAAGCCATCTTTGCTGGGCTCAAACTTGGCGGCTTTGTTTGCAGACAACAGGCGCTCTTTTAAGGGAAGCTTTTTAGCCTTTGCTTTGGGTTTGAGTTTTTTTGGGAGTTTTTTGAGCTGTCCCGGCAAGGGCAGAGGTTCTGCAACCTTGACAATTTTCTGAGGTTGTTCCGGTTCTTTGACCTTCACAGCTTTGCGGAAATTGTCATATTTGATTTCCGCAACTTTGGTTGTTGTCGCACAACCTGTCAGTAATAGAATAAACATAATGACACAAAGTGTCTTCATTTTTGTCTCCTCCCGGTGAGAGGTCTTTGGACCAGTTGAGACTGTGGACGTAGATGCCAAGGGGGTTTTTGCGCAGCGTCTGTTCATCACTCGGCGGTTTGATTACGATGGAAAAAACGCCGGTGTAGCGCTCGGACGTTGCGAGAGAACCATTTTCGTATGTTCGTTCCGTCCAACGGATCTGGAAGGAGGTGTCGGACGCCCGCACAACACTGGCCACATCGACGGAGACCGTGTTTTTACCGACTTTGGAAAAGGGATCATTGGCGCGGGCATGCTCGTTTAATGTGTTGGCCGCCCGGTCTGTGGCGTAGTCATAGACGGCGAGCCAATTGTTGCGCACAACGATCGGGTCTGTTGAAAGAGAACGGAAATTCTCGACAAAACGGGCCAGGTGATAAGCGATTTGCGCATCACTCGGGGTATAGTGTTTGATGGCTGGCCCGACAGCACGCACGCTGCCTTTGCTATTGACCTCCACCACGTAAGGTGTGATCCGGCTTTGCCCAAGTTGCCAGGCGACGGTTCCCCATAGGGCAAAGGACAAAAGAAGTATGCCAAAGGCTATCAGCCGCCAGTTTTTGGCTTGCACGCGAGCTGAGCCGATGCGCTCATCCCAAACTTGAGCCGCTTTTTGATAAGGCGTTACCGGTTCATCTGTCTCGCCATAGCGCAATGTTTGACGTTTAAAGGTCATGAATATTTTTTCCTTCTTAAGTGTCGTCTCTGAGCTTTGGTCCCTCTGCGGAGCTTGGCTGGTCACCACTGCGCACGGTGTGAGCGGCAACAAGTGTGGCTTCCCGCAAACGCTGTTCCCGGCGAAGACTACGGGCCCAATCTGGAGAATTAGATGTTGAACTCTGTGAAGACGGGATGCTCGGACCACCGCTTGCGGCCAACCCTCCTTGAGTATGGCCTTGGCCGTAAGCTTCACGAATGGGTTCGGTGGCTTTACGTGCAAGAGTGCCGGCGGGTCCGGTTACGGTTGCTTTGGCAACACCGCTAATGCCGCCTTCTTGGTAAGCACCTGATACGGTTCCACTCATGGAGGCGGCAGCTTGAACCGCACCACCTGCAACAGACCCGGCAGCGCGTGCGCCTCCTGCAGCAATCGTTCCTCCAGCAACACCGGCCGCAGCCAGACCGGCCGTTGCGCCAACGGGCGCGCCTGCACCAAGTTGTGGGGCGCCGGAGACAAGTCCCGCTGCTATGCCCGGCACAAAAATTGAGAGCCCGAATATGGAAATGGCGGCAAGAATGATGGACGCGGCTTGTTTGAGAGAAATATCATCGCTGGTGATGGTCAACGTGCTGAAGATGGAGCTGCCTATGCCAACAATGACGGCAAGCACCATAAGCTTGATACCGGATGTTATGACACCGCCAAGAACACGCTCAGCCAGAAAGGCTGTTTTGCCAAAAAGCGCAAATGGTACGAGGACAAAACCGACCAGTGTCGTGAGTTTGAATTCAATGATGGCAACAAAGAGCTGAACGGCCAGAATAAAGAAGGCAAGGAGCACAATAAGCCAGGCAACAAGCAGAACAACGATTGTGACAAAGTTTGAGAAAAAGGACGTAAATCCGACCAGTTCACCCGCTTCTCGCAACAGAGGACGAGCTGCATCAAATCCGGTTGAGGCGACAAATCCGGGCCGTAATAGCTGATCGGCGCCAAAGGAAGCTGCACTGGCCTTCAATCCGAGACCCGCGAAAGAGTCAAAGATGATATTAGCGAGGTCACGGAAATTATTAAGGAGAAGGGCAAAGAAACCGATATAGAGAACTCTGCGAATGATTTGCGGTGGGATATTGTGCTCATTCATGAAGGCATGGAACAGCCCTGCCATGACCACATCTATCGAGACCAGAGCCGTGGTCAGAAATGCCACATCCGGGCCGAGCAATCCAAAGCCTGAATCGATATAGGTCGAAAAGGTCTGGGTAAACTGATCTATGACGGCAAGGTCATCCATGAGGCAAAGCTCTCCCGGTCGCAGACCTCGGTATGAGGTGCGGTTTTGAATCCGAATGGTGGTTTGACGAAAATGTCGTCGGCTAAGTTGCGTTATTTATTTCGATGTATAGGCTTGACCATCTCCCATGAAACTTTGAAAACGCAAACGGGCTTCTTCTTGTTCTGATAAGGTTCTCGCCCGATCAAGGGTGTGGCTGCGATATTGTGCGGCCATAAGGCTTTGTAGTTGTAGGGATTGCTTGATGTTGAGACCCATCAACTCATTTCCAGCTTGATGGGCTTGCAAACTGCCTTGGGCGGTTTGTGACTTGGTCATCAAGCTTTGCAGTTCTGACGTGTCTCTCTCAATATTTTCGGTAATCTGCGCTTGTAGGCCAAGTGATCGTTGGAAAGATGCAAGGGTCAAACGCCAGCGTTCTTGAGCATTCTTCATAGCTTCATCATTGGTGAGGGCATCGGCATAGTCTGTTGGAAACAAGCGCTTGTAGCTTTCTTCGGTTTCCTGGACGCGGAGCGCAAGACCACCGGCTTTCTTTAAAAGATTGCGGATCTCAGTGAGTTGCGCTTGAAACTCACCCGCGACAGAACTGCCAAGGGGAACGAGGTTTTTGTCCCATATTGGCGAGCATGGTTGCTTGATTGGTGAGTTGCCGCACCTGATTGTGGATTTCTTCAAGTTCACGCGCGGCTGTCAGCAGATTTTGTTTGTAATTCCACGGGTCATAGACAACGTCTAAAGCTCTTGTTGGCGTCGCAGCAGACAATAGAACGAGCACTACGAATGAAACTTTTAAGAGGATAGGTTTTGTATATTTCTGAGACATGGGGGGATTCCTCTTATGCAGGGGCTTGGTGTTCAGTTATTGGGTGGTGTTGAGTGATTTCTTGGACAAGATCGGCGGCCCAATCGAGGCCTTTGGCTTTAAGGAAGTGAAAGAGAAAACTGTCCTCGTTTTTCTTCAAGATCTCATCCATGAGCTTGTGGTCTTGCGGGCTGGAAGAGCCACATAAAGTGAGCGCCAAGGGGCCGAGGCCCAATTCAAACAAACGATTTCCGCGTGCGGTTTGGATGTAATAGTCGCGTTTCGGGATGGCTTGACTGATGAGCTCCACCTGCCGGTCATTCAGACCAAAACGTTGATAGGCTTCATGCATTTGCGGTTCCAAGGCACGGTCATTGGGGAGGAAGATGCGTGTTGGGCAGCTCTCGATAATGGCGGGCGCAATGGCGCTGCCTGTAATGTCGGCAAGAGACTGTGTGGCAAAGACAACGGAAACGTTTTTCTTGCGAAGGGTTTTGAGCCAGTCTCGTATGCGCGCCGCAAAAAGGGGATGATCAAGAAACACCCACGCTTCATCAAGAACAAGCAAGGTTGGCCGTCCATCAAAACGCGCTTCAAGCTTATGGAAGAGATAGGTGAGTACGGGGAGAACCAAACCCTTATGATGCAAGAGTTCTTCCATCTCAAAATGTTGAATATCTGAAAGTCTCAAACGATCATCATCGGCATCGAGCAGACTGCCATAAGCGCCTTCCAATGTGTAAGGCTCTAAAGCTTGCCTCAACGGATTGGACTGCAAAAGCAGGGAGAGGCCGGTTAATGTTCGTTCTTTGGCAGGGGCGGACGCTAAGTTTCCAAGGGCTGTCCAAACCGCTTGTTTAACATCTGGTGTAATCTCAACAGCTTCATTGGCAAGCAATCCGACAACCCAATCGAGAGCAAAGGCTTGGATTTCCGGTTTGTCGATATGGGCCAAAGGTTGGAAGGACAAGTCGCCATCGAGTGCCAGGTCAAAGGAGCTGCCACCCATGGCGAGAATGGCGGCGCGGGCTGACCGGCCTTTATCAAAGAGAAACAGTTGCGCCCCCGGATAGCGTCGGAACTGGAGGCTCAGATAAGACAAGAGGACCGACTTGCCCGCACCGGTCGGGCCAACAATCAGGCTATGACCCACATCACCCACATGAAGGGACAAACGAAACGGCGTGGAGCCCCGCGTTTTGGCCATTAACAGAGGGGGACCTGCGAGATGTGCATTATATCTCGGTCCGGCCCAAACCGCAGAGATCGGCATCATATGGGCAAGGTTCAAAGTATTGATCACCGGCTGGCGGATATTGGCATAGGGATGGCCGGGCAGGCTGCTGAGCCAAGCTTCCACGGCATTGAGGCTCTCTTGGATGGTGACAAAGCCGCGGCTATGGAGAATGCGTTCAATGGCGCGAATTCTATCTTCTGCAGTAAGGGGATCTTTGTGAGCGACTATTACCGTAGTGGTCACATAGCCAAAGGAAACATCATCACTGCCAAGTTCCTGGAGGGCGGCATCTGCATCGACAGCCTTATTGCTTGCATCCGTATCAAGAAGCATGGTCTCCTGGCGGAACATCACCTCCCGTAAAATCGCTGCCACGGATTTGCGTTTGGCAAACCATTGCCGCCTGATGCGCTTGAGGGTTCTCTCTGCTTGCGCCTTATCCAACGAGATCCAACGGGTGACCCAACGGTAGGGAAATCCCAAATCATTCAGGTCATCAAGCAGACCAGGCGTTGTTGTATTGGGAAACCCTAATACTGTCAGCGTACGCAAATGTTTGTTTCCCAATTTTGGCGACAAGCCGCCTGAAAGCGGTGTGTCGATCAGAAAGGCATCCAGTGAAGCCGGAATGTCCGGCACACGCACCAAATGGCGTTTGGTGGAGATGGTATTGTGCAAATAGGTCAGGGTCTCTGCATCATTCAGGGGGTGGACTTCCGGTAAGATAGACCCCAATAGATCCAGAGCACGCCCTGTGTCGGTCAGAAAGTTCTCCAGATATTTCCGATAATTCACAGAGCCCTCTTTGTCGTTGCTCTCTTTCTCAAAGAGAAATTGCTCGGCTCTGCGTGTGGTTTCCGATGGCGGCAGGTAAAGAAAAGTCAAATAATACTGGCTTTCATAATGACGGCCGTCATTGACAAAGGCCGCCTTGCATTCTTCATCAACAAGCCAGGATGCCATATCCGGAAATCGGCTCTCAGGATAGCCTATCGAGGGTTGACGATCGGCTTCAAAGAAAAGGGCCCAGCCTGACCCAAAGCGACGTAGGATGTTGTTAACCCGCGCGGTGACCGAGATGAGTTCCGCCGCAGTGGCGCTATCGAGATCGGGTCCCCGATAGCGTGCGGTTCTCTGGAAACTGCCATCCTTATTGAGCACCACACCGGGTGCGACAAGAAAGGCCCAAGGCAAATAATCTGCGAGACTTCCCGGTTTGCCGCGATATTCCGCTAAGTTCAGCATGAGAGTTCTCCTATTTATGTGCTATCACGGACGCTACTTGAGCACTTCCTTGTGACGCACATGGCGAGAGAGCACATCCATAAAATGCGGATCTCTCCGCGCTGCCATCACCGCAACGGCGTGACCTACAAACCAAATGACAAGACCCGCAACCCAGAAGCGAAGCCCCAAACCAACGGCAGCAGCAATAGTGCCATTGGCAATGGCGACGGCGCGCGGCGCTCCACCGAGTAAAATGGGTTCCGTCAAAGAGCGGCGCACCGGCACTTGAAACCCAGGCAAGAGAGTGTTTGGAAAAGATGTCATGGTTGTCTCCTCGCCCCTCATCCGATCACCGCACCGCCGCCGAAGGAGAAAAAGGCCAAAAAGAAAGAGGTGGCCGTAAAGGCGATCGAAAGACCAAAGACAATTTGCACCAAACGCCGAAACCCACCGGCCGTATCCCCAAACGCCAAAGACAAACCGGTAATGGTAATGATGATCACCGCAACAATACGGGCCACCGGTCCTTCGACGGACTCAACAATCTGAGTAAGCGGTTGCTCCCAAGGCATGCCGGACCCGGCCGCCTGGGCTTGAGAACCCATGATCATCATGACTGTTAAGGTGACACCACCGGTGGCAAAGAGTTTGAGAAGCGGATGGCTTTGCTCTATGTGATGCGTGACTGACATTAGGCGGCCTCCCTTTTGTTTTGAGAAAATTCGGGAAAATCGTTCAGTTGATAGTCGCCTTGCATATTTAAGCCTGCGACATTGGCGATGGTTTCGACACGCCGCTCAGCACCACGTCCGCGAATGAACACCAAAAGGTCGATCGCATCAGCAATGAGGTATCTCGGAACGGAGACCACGGCTTCTTGAATGAGTTGTTCCAGGCGATAGAGCCCGGCTTTTGCGGAGTTGGCATGAAGGGTTGTGATGCCGCCGGGGTGACCGGTGTTCCAGGCTTTGAGCATATCTAAAGCTTCCGGTCCTCTCACCTCACCGACAATGATGCGATCTGGGCGCAGCCTTAAGGTTGAGCGCACAAGATCTGAGAGCGTGGCCACGCCCGGTTTGGTTCTGAGTTTCACACAGTCTTGCGCGTGACATTGCAACTCACGTGTGTCTTCCAAGACGACAACACGGTCGCCTGATTGCGCCACTTCTGCAAGCAAGGCATTGACAAGTGTGGTTTTGCCGGAACTGGTGCCGCCAATGACTACGATGTTGGACCGATTTATAACAGCCTTGACCAGGATCTCGGCTTGCGCTGACGTCATGATGTTTGCAGTCACATAATCTTTAAGCTGATAAACCGTTTCAGCGGGTTTGCGGATGGCAAAGCAGGGGGCAAGTGCCAAAGGTGGCAAGAGGCCTTCAAAGCGTTCACCCGTTTCGGGCAATTCGGCGCTGATGATCGGCGCTTGATCATGAACTTCACCGCGCATAGTGCTGGCCACCAGACGAATAATGCGTTCAGCATCCGCTTTGCTCACAAAGATCTGCGTGTTGAACCGGCCCTCACCTTGCCGCTCCACCCAGAGCTTGCCATCCGGATTGACCATCACCTCGATGACACGAGGGTCAGCTAAAGCTTGAGAAATCGCCTCACCGAAAGCGGTGTGCAACATAGCAAGGCGTCGGGTTTGAACTGGATGAGAGGTCATATCAGGCATGGGACCCACCTCCATCATGAGACGAGGGTTGAGACCCAACCGAAATCCCTGGTTCTTGGCTCGCGCGTGCAAAAAGGTCCGGGTCATTGACAACAATGCGTTCCAGAACTTCGCCAACGAGGTTTTGCGCACCACCCAATCTTTTGCCGACCTGGGCGATAAAAAACTCAAACCGCTGGCGCCCGAGAGCGTTCGCGGCTTCATGGTCGGACTGCGCAAGCGGCGGTGTGATGGTGAGGTAATAGCGCACAAAGAGGGCTAACACTTCGACCACAATGGTGACATCCCGGTCAAGCTTATCGAGCTGACCTGACACATAATCTAAGCGGCGCACAAGCGCGGCATCCAGGCTTTTGTCACCCTCAGGGCTCAAATAATGTTTAAGCGCGGCTTCAATGATCGCCGATTGATTGACTCCGGGTTTGTCACTCAAAGCTTTCAAAAGCTTGACAATATCATCCGACAAATAGGCTGAAATGCGTGGTTTCATGGGCGGGTCCTTAAATTGATCGCTGCAAATCATCCTCATCCCGGGACAGGACATAGGCCCGTTTGAGATTTGCCGTTGTTTTGAGAGGGGTGGTTTCGATCTCTTCAAGAAAGCTCAACTCCAATTGCGCCTGTTCTTTGAGGCGGGACTTCTTGGTTTTTCTATTCCGATGTGTGTGCTTGAGGTCCGTATCAATGTTATCTTCCGTATTGAGTGGTGTTGAGCCCGCAACAGTGATCTGGTGATCTGTCTGCTTGATCAATCCCGCCCATTCATTGGGTCGAACCTCTGGCTTGTCAGCAAATCCACATTCAGAAAGACGTGGCGGGTCGAGATGGCGGCTTAAGAAATTCTCATCTTCAAAATAGCGCAGCTTCCCTGCTTTAATGGGCTGCACACCTGAGACCAAAATCAAGGCATCATCTTCCGACAATTGCATGACCTCGCCAGGTGTCAAAAGAGGTCGTGGTGTTTCCTGACGGGACACCATCATATGGGAAAGCCAAAGTGCCAGCCGGTGACCGGAATAATTGCGCTGTGCGCGAAGTTCCGTTGCCGTTCCCAGACTGTCGCTGATGCGTCTGGCCGTACGCTCATCATTGGCGGCAAAGGCGATACGCACATGGCAATTATCGAGGATGGAATTGTTATCGCCGTAATCTTTGGCGATCTGGTTGAGGCTTTGCGCGATGATATAGACGCGAATTCCGTAACCGGCCATAAAGGCAAGTGCGCTTTCGAAAAACTCAAGCCGACCGAGGGCCGGAAATTCATCCAACATCATCAAGAGCTTATGCGTCTGTGGCGCTTTGTCCTGGGTTTCGAGTGTTTCGGTCAGACGGCGGCTCAGTTGATTAAGGATGAGACGTATGAGCGGCTTGGTGCGGCTGATATCAGAAGGTGGGATAATCAAATAAAGCGAAACCGGTTTTTTGGCCGTCATGAGATCGGCGATACGCCAATCGCAACTGTGCGTGATGTCTGCAATGGTGGGATCACGGTAGAGACTCACGAAACTCATGGCCGTTGACAGAACACCGGAGCGTTCATTGTCGGATTTGTTGAGAAGCTCTCTGGCCACAGAGGCCACCACAGGATGCACTTTGTGGAGTGGTCTCATCCCCCAAATGATTGGTGCTCATCATTCTGCGCAATACGGAATGCAATGTCTCCGAGGGGTCTGAGAGAAGCGTTGCGACCCGGGCAAGCGTTTTTTCTTCTTCTGCATAGAGCACATGCAAAATGACACCGACCAACAGCGCATGTGCGGATTTCTCCCAGTGGTTGCGGTGTTCTAAGATACCTTCAGGATCAACGAGAATGTCTGCTATGTTCTGTGCGTCACGGACTTCCATATCGCCCTTGCGCACCTCAAGAAGAGGATTGTATTTGGCACTTCTTGCATCTGCCGGATTGAACAACAAGCAGTGAGAAAACTGAGAACGCCATCCTGACGTTAACAACCAATTCTCACCTTTAATGTCGTGAATGACGGCCGAGCCCGTCCAACTGAGCAAGGTTGGCACAACAAGCCCAACACCTTTGCCTGAGCGGGTCGGAGCAAAAGCCATAACATGCTCAGGACCGTCATGACGAAGATAACGACCATTGTACTTCCCGAGAAACACGCCGCGCGAAGTCAGGAGGCCGCTTGTGCGAATATCTTTATCCGTTGCCCATCGGGCAGAACCATATGTGGTGACAACTTCGTTTTGCCGTGCGCGCCAAAGCGATCCTGCAAAAGAGACGAGCGCGCCTGCAAGCCCTCCACCTGCGGCCAATGCACCGGCTTTGTCAAAAACGTCCGGCGCATAATGCCCATACTCAAACCACCACTCAAACAATTGCCAAGGAAAATAGATTGGGGTCTCTGCAATCTTGAACCAAGCCGTTCCCAGTGCAGCTTGGTTGCCCAACATCACCGCCACCCACTGCGTTGCCCCCCACATGCTGCCAATGACGATAGCAACAACAAGAGTGCCCTGTCCTATCAAAACCCGTGTCGGCGTCATCTCTCAACCCTTTGAAACTAAGGGCTTAAGCGTCGCCGAAAACCGGCCTTCAGATCAATCCGGAAAACCCGTGAAAAGCGGGAAGAGGCGTGAAGTTGTGGGAAGACAATCGAGAATGAAATTTTGGATCCATTGCTCGATGCTACATATCACCTCTGGGTCGCTGTTGCATGCATACCCTCGCCCAACGGGTTGATGGCGGTGCAGAAGGGAGCCAGCCATCCCCTTGGAGGGTTAGAGCCTGCCCTGTATCCTGTCTTCTTAGTGATCCGAGACGTGAATGTACTTCCGTAGGGTTCCCGTAACTGCTGGGGTAATCGGATTTTGTCCGAAGCACCCTTGCCAATCTTTGCGATGAGATTCTTTTCATCAAACATGGGAGAGCAGCATGCGCACATTTGTTGGATTAGATATTTCGCTCAAATCGACCTCTATCTGTGTGGTCGATCCCATAGATAGTATCCTTTGAGAAGGTTTGGCCGAAACTAATCCGTCTTCGATCGTCACAAAACTACAAAAATACGGAGGAAACATCGAACTCGTCGGTCTTGAGGCATGCCCTCTGTCGGAGTGGCTTTATGGCCGCTTGGTTGAATGTGGGTACGAAGCACAATGCATTGAAGTCCATCACGCTCATCACTCTCTATCGACTCGACCGAACAAGACCGACAAAAACAATACCCTCGGCATCGCAGATATGATGCAGCTTGGTTAATTCCGACCGGTTCATATTAAGAAAGCAGAATCCCAGCACATGCAGGCAACGCTTGTTGCGAGGAAACAGCTGGTCAATTAAGTTGTGACCATTGAAAACACCATTCGAGGTATCTTGAAGGTTCAAGAATAAGGGTTGGCGCCGTACATCGCTGTATGTTCGCCAAGAGTGTGGAAGAGTTTCTCGAAGACGCACCAAAGCACGACCTGATCGAAGGGAGGGACTGCTCCAAAAGTTTCTGCTTTTGATGG
Organism: Methyloligellaceae bacterium; assembly: GCA_965224165.1. Lineage (GTDB taxonomy): Bacteria > Pseudomonadota > Alphaproteobacteria > Rhizobiales > CBDCYM01 > CBDCYM01. The sequence goes on from CBDCYM010000006.1 coordinate 14,919, forward strand.
CAAGGCAGACATGTCACGATCGATGACTGATGGTTCCTGAGGCCACTAAGCGGCCGCCCACCACGGCCATAATCAGCATGAGCCTGACGACTACTTTACCACCTTAGCGGACTTGGCATGGTCACTATACCCTTTAGCGCGAGAGTAGGCACACGTTGGATGATTTCAACTTCGCTTCTTGCCCCCTTTCCTCCATGGCAAAGCACGTGCAATTCATTCCACAACCAGACTGCCAAGGGACCAGTTTCCAACCCGACACGGATAAGTCTGGGTACGTTCTTCCGAAGCCAGGCTCTGATCACTTCCGGACAGGTTGCGATCATATCCTGAGCGGTGGGCTAGCCTGTGTCATCAACAATGCAAATTGCTGTCAATTCTTGAGAGACATCCAGTGCGGCATACTTCGTTATGGCAGTTCCCCTTTGGCTACGGTGCAAAGAACGATTCATCAACAGGATCAGTCTGGGGAATTGCCACGTAAGAAACCAGAGGCGAGACGATGTCCCCCGATTACGCTAAGTGGTCCAGTTGTTAATTCCAAAAGAATTGAAGTAACCAATCACGCTTTCCCGAGGCTAACCAAACCGGCAACGTCAGCACGTGACAAAGTTGGCCCACTTTTTCTTGCATCTTCTATAGCGGCGTGTGATGGGAAATTTAGCGTTTCAGAATGATTCAACCACTCAGGAGGTGCGAACTGAATTATGTCGTCTGAAGGCATCGTCATAAGAAGCATTGCATTTATCGACCGTATGGTTTCAGTCAACTCAAGCACATCACTTTCCGTCAAGCGAACGCCAGCTTTAAAGAGATATTTATTTGAAAAGAATCCGAAATCATCATACATCCAGATGTCAACACGCTCTTCCTCTTGCAACTCCTCCCAAATTTTCGACCCTGGTATGGTATTGTACCATTGAATGTATATTCGTACGTTGTACTTGAGAAGTAAGTGTGTGGCAAACTTGATCGTTTTTTCACACTCAGCGCGTGTCTCAAAGGGAAAACCAATAACAAAAGAGAACACTACGCGTTTCGATAAACCAACAGAATTCAACATTGAAGCTGCTTTTTCCAATACTTCAACCGTGCAACCTTTGGATATTTTTCTTAATCCTTCATTGTAACCGCATTCTGCACCAATCAGCATGTGATTAGTTATCGGCGCTAGCGCCTCCGCTACTTCTCCTCGGATCACATCAGTTGCCCGAGCATCTAACGTGGCTTGAATTGGTATTCCGCGATCGTCAAGTAAGTCAGTAATCTCCTTTACCCTTTTTATATTGAGTGTGTACAAATCATCTATAATACTAAAAACACCATATCTAGTCTTGTCCACAAACGGTAATAAACGCTCAAGTCGGTCTACAAAATTTTCTGCTGAAACCCCACGCCAGCTACCGAGAAATTTGGTGGAGCAAAATGTGCATTTAAATTTGCACCCCCGAGCGGACTCGATAGACAATGACTCATAAACTTGATCGGGCAGTAGCTCGTAAAGCGGATCAGGTAGCATTTCGACTGCTTCAACGGAAGTCAAACCACCATTTGGATTGACAATAACAGATCCGTCCTCTGTGCGGTATCCAAGCCCCGGTACACCCAGAACCTCCGTCCTAGTCGACAGAGCCTTGACAAGACCTAATAACGGCTGTTCACCTTCTCCTTGAATAATATAATCCGCCGAACATCGGGCCAGCACATGCTCTGGATAGCCACCCGGATGTATGCCTCCAAGCACAACCGGTAAATCGGGGAATTCAAGCTTTATTATTTCGGTTATTTTTCGTGCGGTAGGCCAATTCAGTGAATTCGCGGAGATTCCAACTAGATCTGCTTGTCCTACCTTGGCCTTGATCTGTTGAATGTCAATTTCGCCGCTTGCAATAAGATCCATTACGTCCGCTTGATAGCCATTGGCATGAAGAACTCCAGCAAGCCAATAGACCCCAAGCGGAGGCGTACTACGGATACGATCCATAGATATCGAGCAAAGTTCGCCATCAATCCATTCCATTAGTGGAACAGCAATCAATACGATCTTCATACATACTCCTTACGCCAAAAATAGATTCCAGCCCTTTAGATACCGCGCCATCCTAATGACGGAGGCATTATGCAACTAATCGTTTAATTTTAACTCCTTAATTTCTCTCGCAAGAGTTTCTTTCTCAGTCTCCGCCGTGGCAAAAGTTGATGTACCCGTTGCGACCCTGACTCCTACTCTGACACCAGGTCTCGTGCCTGGACGTGTCCCTACGCGAACTCCGACGGCCACATTAACCTGCCGTGCGTCGCTACCTTCAGTCATATTCTCAATCGCTAAATCAATTGTTTCAGGAGTGATGTCTTTTGCCATTTCTTCTGGCAAATGAACCCCACGACTACGAAGTACAGCAACTGGATCTTCTTCAAATTGCCGTCTAAATTTTTTGTCAGCGATCATTCGATCGACCATCTCGCCAAGATCTTCCGGATTTGCATCAACACGAACTGTACCTAAGTCCATTACTACTTTAGAATTCATTTGCATCCCCTTTACTTTAGAATGCCAGTGAAAACAGAAAAATATTTGAATAGACACTCGAATTGCGTATGAAAGCATGAAAATAATGTGATTGCAATACTGATTTATTTACAAGAATTAAGTCAATCATAAATAATGCTCCGCTAAACCACTAAAAGTATGTGATTTTTAATTCAAATTAGATTATCGCAAAAAAAAATTTAACTCAGGAGGTTATCAGCGTTTGTCTTGGCGTAATTAGGTGTAATCATGGCAGTCGAGAGCTCATACATGCCAGATCGGCGCGGGCAGATAGCGGGTTAAGCACTAGGTCACCTTGGATGGTAGGCAATGGAGAATGATGGCGAGTTAAACGCATCCGATCAATCTAACGCTAAGCATGTTCTTTTGGCGGGTTGGTTTGACACGATCGCGCTGATTTGTGCGGTTGCGGCAACCGTTGCAGCTGTCTGTGTTGCTGGTGCTTCTGTTAAGAGCATCGCTCTTGGGGGATTGGCTTGGGTTTGCGGCGTGTTGATAAAAGCAATCATTAGTGCTCCTTTTCATCGCTTTCCAACAAACCAAAATGCAACTTACCTGATCGTTAGTTGTTTGGGACTTCTATCAGGAATTAGCGAAATTGGTTCTGCAGTAGTGATAGGGTCGTTATTTTTGCATGACGCGAACATTGTCAATATAATAGGCTATGGATTGGGAGCTGCGATAATTGAAACTGGTATTTTGTTGGTTGAAGCTTATGCTTTCCAAGGCTCATCTGCAAAGCTTTCGGAGTGGGAGGAAGCCGCTGAAAATGATATTTTTATTCGACACGCTTTGTTTGTAGAACGGATTACAGCAAGTGTCTTGCATGTGGGCATTCGCACACTTGCGTTTATAGCATTTACTGCAGGTGCGTATTTTGTGATGTTTATAGCAATATTGGCTTTCTCAATTATTGATGGTTTGGGAGATCTCGGTGAAGCTAACGGTTGGTCATGGTACGATCGGAAAGTTTTTTATTTATATTTTTGCTCAGTATTATTGTTCGGACTGGCCGCACTGGTCGTGGCATTTTTTTTAAGTTGACATAGTAGACTGCGTCTCGGGCGCTCAATATTAAAGTAGCGATCATTTTATTTCGTTGGGTACCAGTGGATAAACTATACGTTGTAGACCGAGGGGCTGTCCTCAAGCGTCATGGTGAGCTAACATCAACGGCAAGATCACTAACACCACAATCTTTCCCTAAGAGTCCGACATGCCGTAATGATAGAAATTGAAAAATTACCTGGGTGACCAGGTCTAAAATAGTAAATTTCATTCTTACAGTTGAAGAATAATTATAGGAAGCAAACGTCGTCTCTCGGCCCATTTGTGATAATCAAATTAACCTCGCACACCCAAATATTCGCTATGTCATCCGTTTCAGATAAGAGCCTTTCATGTCTCCTTTGATGCAATTATGGACATTCTTGAACGGCCATCGGTTTCTCCTCGAATGACGGCTTAGCGTCACCGAACCATAGTGATCACAATGAGATTTAAAGGTCGGGTCGGGTTTCCAAAGCAGACACTGATCAGCTCTAAGTTTGCCAGACCCATTTGTGCTTAACGCAACGATCCGATTACAGAAACGATCGCTGCCCGATTGGGCGAAGACATCAGCGCGAAAGCTCTGGCATACAGACCAGTATAGATAAGTGGTAGGGCGTGACCCAACCAGTAGAAAGGAGCCGCCCACAAGCCGAGGACTAACGACTGGAATAAGGCAGACTGACACGATAGGATTAGACGGACGGGGGGCGTCGGGTCATGCCAAATCGGATTTACTTCAATAATTCCATCGCAGAACTTGAAGACCTTTTTGAAGGAGGCGGGGGCAATAAAAAGCTGTGCCAGGACCTGCTGCATGAGCTGAGCTTTCGCAACACGGCCAGGTCGCAGAGACTTGCCGGTCTCATTGAGCAAACACTTGGCGATGAATCAGAGCCAACGGTAGAGCGGAACGAGGCAATTGAACATAAGGCTATCAGTGTTGATGAGCCAGTCGTCAATGCACTGCCGGAGCTTCCGATGGGACCAGAGGTGGTCACTCTAGGGTTGAAGCTGGGCCCCAAGCCACCGATCACAAACGAGACCGAAAACATCCTCCGCGCCTGGACGGCACTTGAAGTACTCTCACCTCAGGGCTTTCGTCGAGAGACTGATCTTACGTCGGGTGACCGGAATAGAATTGCTCGCCTCGATAACGATGCACTGCCTTGGGAAAGAGGCGAAATTCCTCCTCCACGCAAACGTCTATTCTATGAGCTGATCCTCGGAACAATGGAGCTCGGCCCTGCTGTCAAAAAACTCCTGAAGCTTTATTCGGACAACCGGCCTGATGAACCGAGTACGAGTAACAAGGTGCCACTTGCCAGCGTATTGCTGGACAAAGAAGGTCGACCTCTTGAAGAGGATACCAGCTTCGCCATATCGAGCTTCGCCTGGGGTGTGCCAATTGCACTGAAAGGGGATCTGAAACTTCTCGCGCAATGGCCAGCGCAGGAACGCGGTCTACTGAAGGCCATGAGGGAACGGCTCATTCGCCGGGACGACAACGGCGACGTCATCCCTCTGACGAAGGCCTCCATCAACAGCCTCTACTCATTTCTGGTCCAGAGACTAGAACTCCAAGGCCACGATACGACGCCACCGTATTTTGCCGTCCGTCGATACGAATTCTTTGCAAGCAAGATTCCCCCTGAACCGAGCCTACTCAATTCTTTCTATCTGGAAGATCTGGAGCAAGCGCGCAGTTTAGCCAAGGCATCGGAACTGCCAAAGACGCTCAAATTCTATCTTGGAGAAAGCGCACTCAGCGATCGCACAGATCTCATTGAAGATGACGAAGGGCTTCGTGCTGTGCTTCAGCCTGCATCAACACCGTTGGGGCGGTGGCCAGGGCCGGGTCGTTTTCCGCTGGCTCTTCTACAACAAGCCGCCGTGAATGCCACCAACAACGGAATGGAAGCCACCAACATCGTCGCAGTTAACGGGCCACCTGGCACGGGCAAGACAACGTTATTGAGGGATATCGTGGCTGCGCGGGTTGTGGAGCGCGCTGCCGTCATGTGCGAGTACGATGATCCGTCGCGAGCTTTTCATGCGACAAATCAATCTGTGCAGCGACAGGGAGCCAGAGTTACACTTCACAAGATTGACGACCGGCTGAAGGGCTTCGAGATGGTAGTGGCTTCCTCGAACAACAAAGCGGTCGAAAATGTCAGTGCCGAACTTCCAGCGTTTGAAGCAATTGCGTCCGACGCAACCGAGCTGAGGTATTTTCGGTCGATATCGGACAATGTTCTGGACCGAAAGACATGGGGTGCGATTGCGGCTGTACTTGGCAATGCGTCCAACCGTTATCAGTTTGCTCAGAAGTTTTGGCGCGATGAGGAGCGCGGACTATCAACCTACCTCAATCATATCGCCGGTGTGCCTCAGTATGCATCGGAGCCACAAGAGGATGGACCTCCGATCACGCGCCTGCGTGAAGTGATTGTTCATGAAGCGCCGCCTTGCAACCGGACCGAGGCCAAGGCCAATTGGGAAAGCGCACGGAAGTCGTTTCAAGATGCATTAAGCCAGGCACAGAAAACGTGTGACAGGCTCCAGCGCGTGCATGAAACCATAGTGAAAATTGGGCAGCTTGCTACGGCAATAGGCGATATACAGCAGCACATCATTTCAGCCGAGTCTTCAATCGATGAATTGAATCAAGCGCAAGCTGCGTTGGTGTCAAACCTAGACGTTGAAGAGGCTAAGCTCCAGGCGCTGCAAGATGAGCTGCGTGCTCACATGGTAATCAAACCGGGCTTTATCGCAAGGTTGTTCAGGACAAAGGTTGCCAGAGTCTGGAAAGCGCATGAGCAAAGACTTTTGGGTCAGCATCGCGATTCAGCGGGACGCAAGAAAGCGGCAAAAGAAGTGCTGGCAAGATTAGCAGCGGAACTGGCGCGTCAGCAAAACGAATATGCGCATTTGCAGAAAAATGTAGAGCGGTTAAAGGCCGAGCAGCGGAACCTCCAAGAACAGATCTCTGATGTCTGCTCGTCTATCAACGCACCAGTCCCTGATACTTCGTTCTTTGACGAGGGTCATGAAGCGAAACAAGTGGCTCATTTGTGGTTTGATAAGGCGGCATGTCTGGAACGTGATCAAGTTTTCGAGACCGCAATGGCGGTTCACCGGGCATTCGTTGACTGTTCAGCAGAAAAGATCAGACAGAACCTGGCCATCTTTACGGAGTCATTTGGGACCAGATCGCTCGGCACGCCGCAGAAGGATCAATTGCTACCAGACCTGTGGGCAAGCTTCTTTTTAGTCGTGCCAGTGGTGTCAACGACCTTTGCATCCGTGCATCGAATGTTTTCGAGACTAAAGCCGGAAACCTTGGGATGGCTTCTTGTTGATGAGGCAGGTCAAGCCCTGCCTCAGGCTGCCGTCGGCGCAATCATGCGCTCAAAAAGGGTCGTTGTCGTGGGCGACCCGCTTCAGATCGAACCGATAGTGACCTTACCAAACACTTTGACCGAAGAGATCTGCGCCTACTTTGGGGTGAAGGCACTTACTTACAACGCTCCTGAGGCATCGGTTCAAACGCTTGCCGACGCAGCAAGTCCGTATTGCGCGAGATTTCCAATAGGCAGCGGTCACCGTGATGTTGGATCTCCACTTCTTGTCCACCGCCGCTGCGATAGCCCCATGTTCGAAATTTCGAACGACATTGCCTATTCGAACTTGATGGTACAGGCCAAAGCGCCGAATAGAGACGCACTTCCTCTTGGCGCCTCTTGTTGGATTGACGTCGTTGGCACACCGGGACCCGATAAGTGGTGTGTCGACGAAGGGTACAAGCTAATCCAGTTGCTTCAAATGTTAAGAAATAGCGGAACCTCGGCAAACGTGTATGTGGTCACGCCTTTCGTGATTGTTCAAGACAATCTGCGTGAGGAAATCAAGCGAAGCGGCGTGCTTGACGGCTGGGTAGACGACCCGTACCGATGGACATATGAACATGTTGGCACTGTGCACACCGTCCAGGGTCGGGAAGCAGCTACGGTGTTCTTCGTCCTTGGTGCACAAGGTACATCGCAAAACGGTGCTCGCGCTTGGGCAGGTGGTCGGCCTAACCTCGTTAACGTAGCCGTCACGCGAGCAAAGTCATCTCTGTATGTGATCGGCAATCGACAGCTGTGGAGAGAGGTTGGAGTGTTTAAGACACTTGATCGCTATTTGCCTGAGTACCGGCTGGGAGAAATCGGTGACCTTCAAGTGTTCCGGTGAAAGCCTGCCAGCTTTCAGTCTTATGAGGTAGCGGAAAAGTAAAACAGAATCATCCAATTCCCAGCCCTCTCTGTCGTGTGATCTTCCATGAGATGCCCCTGGCTCGCATGATGCCGGACACCGTTTTGCCGCGGCTCCGTTCAAGAACCGATCGCCATGGGACCAAGGTAAAGTCTTGTGTGCGTTCGATGAGGGCGTATTTGCCGCCGGCGAGTTCGACGGAGCGACGATAAATGCCGTGGATGTCTTCACCGAGTTTTGCTTCTGTAAAATTCAGTTTGAGCTCTTGTGACAGGGTTTTCCCGGTGCGAAGAAGGTCTCGTCGCTGGAGCGTTTCAACCAAGCCCTTTTGTGGTTGGAACTGGCCTTGTTTCTCGGTGGCCAAGCCTTGTGCGATCAACCATTGTTTTCTTGTGGCAATGGCCTCTGTAACCTCTGCACCCAAATGGGCTTGTCGTATGGACTCGGGTGTCCGAGAGGTTATCTCCTGATCAAGCCAAGTGGCGCCATCATAATCGGTGAGTTTTTCAAGCGGGAGATGGGATAAAGTTTTGACATTGAGTGGCTGTCGCGCTTTACGCAACTCCTCATATTGCCTTGCCATCTCCAGATAGTTTTCGCCGATCTCCCATGTGTCATTTGTGAAGCGTTCGACGAGGCCTTCTCTGCGCAGAGCCTCCAGTCTGCGCACATGGGTTTCGATGAACTCTGGTGAGGTTGTTTCATCGAAAAACGCATGGGCATCACGGCTGTAAAGCCCGGCATTTCTTGCCGCAATGTCTGAAATGGTTTTGTCGATGGCTTTGGCTTTTGAATGCCGGGCTGTCAGTTCAATGATCGTCTTGCTTTTCGGTACGTCTTGTATCGGTACCGTACCAATCTCGGCATAGTGCACACGGCCATCAAGTCCGTCGATCAAGAGATAATGTTTGTCTTGCAGTTCATCGGAAAACCCATGCACGATGACCTGGCCAACCAGCTTCGGTTCTGTGGGTGTTGCTTGGAAGATGTTGAGATCATTTGGCCGCCGGTCGATGCCAGTTTCTTCCAGCTCCCGGTTCATAGTTTGTATGATCTGACTGCGCTTGCCCATGGCGCGCAATGTGTGCTCCATAGTGGCGGACAAACGCCATGTGCCGGGCCGCTCTTCTTCCGCCAGTCCAAAACCTTCAAGAGCCTTAAGACGCTTTAGTCTGAGGCTCTGCTGTTCCCAGTTTTGCGTCTGGGTTTTGCGCAATGAAAATAGCCCGTCTTGACTGAGATTTTGCAGCTCATGATCAAGACGTGTGAACCTTCCGGCATCAATCTCTTGAGCATGTCTTTTGTTGCGCTCAAACTCGCTTTCCGGTCCAAGCTCTAAGGTGATTAAATCCTGCGCCCGGTCGCGAATGCCGTAGCTGATATAATCGCGGGATATAATGAGGTCTTTTCCCCTGTCATCCTTGCCACGCAAAATGATATGGGTGTGAGGGTGACCGGTGTTGAAATGATCGACAGCAATCCAGTCAAGTTTGGTCTCCAAGTCCTTTTCCATACCCGACATCAGATCACGGATGAAGGGTTTAAGGTCTTGGAGTTTTTGTCCGTCTTCAGGTGAAACAATGATACGGAACTGATGTCGGTCGCCTTTGGAACGCTCATGGAAACCTCTGCGGTCTGCATCATCAGAAAAGGCATCATAACATTTGCCTTTATCGCCTTCACGCGTCACACCTTCCCGTTGGATGTAACTCAGATGCACCCGGCTTGCGGAAAGGGACTTTGTAAGCTTGGGAACACGGACCTTAACCATGACACGACGTTGTCCCGGGCGCGGCTTTCTTGCTGCAGCCAAACTGCCTTGTGCACGGCCTCGCCCGATGCGTGATCCGGTGAAGGTACTCCGCCTGGTTTTACGCCGTTTGTCGCGTGGATCAACGACTTTAAATGCAGCTCTTGTAAGCCTTTTTGTTGTTCGTGATTGACGCTTTGTTTTTTGATCTTTAATGCGTCCAAGTTTGGGTTCAAAATCGTCTTTTGCCATGGTCTAATACTCCTGACTTGTCACATAGGTTCGAAGACGCACAAAATGATGATAAATGGGTCTTGGCGCTAAAAAATATGATTGAATCCAATGCGTTAATTGAAGAATAGCGCTAAGCTTAGGTGCCTTGGCACCAAAAATAAGATGTGCAGACAATGCCCAAACAGCACGGGGGTGCTGTTTCTTCTATCTCGCCCTAATTTTTCGCACCTATAACCTTGATTTTCCTCTCAAAATTCGTTGTGTTTTTTTGCTCTGAAATCACTCATTCTGAGCCGACTTCGGCAGTGTTTCCAAGAGCCAAATCGGCTTTGCGATTCTTAAAATCTGAGAGCGATTTATTGGCCCGAAATAGCGGCCGTCGAACGCATCTTTTCGTTTAGAGAGAAGAAAAAATTGCTCTGCGGTGAGCGTCAAACAACCGGTCCAGAATGGCATGTTGCGGCCTTGTTTATCCTGTCTCAGAGCCTTGGTGACACGCTTAGTGTTGATGAAAATCTCATCGCCAGCCCGGCAAATTCTATCGTTCTGGACCGCAGCAACGCGTTTGATGAGCAGCGCTGACTTGGACAGATAGTTTCGTGTCTCAGCCAAGCGTGCCGCCCATCTTGTGAGCCGAATTGCAATGAAATCATCTCGCTTCGGTGTGCGGTCCTGCAAGAGATAGAGACCAATGGGACTACTTGGTGACATGTTCCAGACAATGACGGATGGCATGGTCCAGAATGTTGGAGTCAACAGCGCCAATACGCTGCAGCTTGTGATAGTGAGGATGCTAATCTTCATCACGCGCTCCCGATGTCGAGATACGCAAGCGCGTTTGGGACCAAGCGTCCAGATCGTCTTTGTGATAGACAATGCGCCCGCCATGTTTGCGGAATTTTGGCCCGGTTCCGATCCATCTGAGATTGTCCAAGGTGCGGGCACCAAGGCGTAAATAGTTGGCCGCTTCTGCCACCGTTAGAAATGGACTGCTTTGGCTCTGTTCGCCATTTTCGTTGTCTTTTTTCGTCATTTCTCATCTCATTTTTTAATATTGAGCCTTGTGAGAGGTGAGGAGTGTGAGAGAAAAAAGATGCGTTGGGGAGTGTCGAAATGAAGGGGTGCCAAAAACGACACCCCCCATGCCAGGCGATGTTAGAGGGTCAATTTACGCTGTCGCTTGAGACTTGCTTTGGCTTATTTGAGAAGAGAGAGATAGGCGCCGTTCATGAGCTCTTGGCCCCGCTGAATGAAGCGGCGTACGCGATCTTTGATCGAGCGGTTCGGGCTCTTCCATGCCTCTTCTGTGCATTCTGTCCCATAAAGTGAAACTGCAACTTCACGATGAGAGAGACCAGCTTTTGTACCATCAAGAGCGACGAGGAAATTACGGAGACGCAAGGCCGTTGAAGACCATTGTTGTGCCCTGTGAGTATACCTTGCCGGACGAGCCAAGCGGCGGAGATGACCGAGCACTTTTGTGGCTTTCGGAATATCCTGTATTCCCTCAACTTCAAATGTTGTACGCACGGGACCGTGCAGCATGGAGACACCGGATGTCATTAAACCAACAGAGACATCACGGCGTCTGAACATCAGAAATTCGCGCTGCTCATCTGTAACAAGGACGCTACGCTGACAAGGAAAATTTGAGAGATCAAATGATCCGGGAGAGCTGTCTTTTATTCTTGATTTGATATAACCGAAATCGGCTTCGGGCCGCCAAAAAATATCAGCTTCTTTGCCATCAAGCTCGGGATTGATCAGAAAGAAAAGCCCCCAACGCTTTGCACTCAGACACGGCCCTCTGATCCGATAAATCTTGGCGCCAGACTGATGGAAACAGGGTACGGGTCGCATGGCGCGACCGGTCAGCCATTGCTCATAATAGATTGGATTGCGCCGTAGAAACTCCCAAGCCCAACCACGTTTATCGAGAGTTTTCGTATAGTCATACTGATTTAAATATTCGGTGGACCGAGTAAAAATATGTGAGTTAGATTGCGGCACGAGAAAATCAAAAAAATAAATTTTTTGACTGCCCCGTTTTGCCGCAAGTGTTCCAATAATTTGGAGAAAATACTCAGTCAAAAATATTGTTGTTGTTTTGGACTCTTATGTTTAAGAAATATGATTTAAATATTTCTTGTTAAACTTTAGTCTTAAGTTATATCTGAAACATGCTGTTTTTCAATCAAATAACCCCTGCACCGGGGTGGCACAGGGGTCACAAGTTTGTGAAGACAACCGCCTTAGTCGACGGGGTTCCAGATGATCGCCATGAAATCCGGATCAACGGAACCGGCAGCTTGGCCGAGATTGGCGTAGATCTTTCTGCGACCAAATTCCGGAGCGGCGAAGCTCAAGGAAACATATTCCTTACCGGAGGTGCCACCAGTCTTAAGCCAGCCTGCTCCGATCTCAACGCTTCCGACCAACACTCGAAAATCAGGCTGATTGGAATTCGTTTTTTGATCATTCGGCACGATCTGAATATCGGCCTGAATGCCGACGGTTTTAAGCTGGCCCTTATAGCTGCCATCATCTTGTTTTTTTACATAGCCAATAGCTGACATTTTATCTAACTCCGTAACTCAGTCAGAGGGCCTATTCCCTCGTGACGCCGGAGCCAAAAGGCGCCGCGAGCCGTCCAAGAACCGCCAGGCCGAAGCAAAGCGGAGGACCTTTGAAGAGAAATTTTTTGGAATAAAATGCTCGCGAGGAAGTGGTCTTTTTACGAGACTGCAATAACGTCCACCGGTCAAACGGGCACAAAGGAATTAGCAAGCAAGGCCTCAACACAACTCATGAGTTGCGGTTATTGCAGTCTCCTATTTAAGAGACCGCGGGGAAAAAATTTCTTGGAGAAGGTTTCTTGGGAGCGGCGAGCGCGCCTATGCTCTCAAGGCCAAAACGAGAGAATAGGCCCTGGCTAATGGAGGTGAGATTGATGCAGTATCATTGGCTCAAAAAACTCTGTGATGGTGCGTGGGAAGGGTCATATTTGAGACGACAGTTCAGACGAAATGTATGCGCTGAATGATCTCCATAGATCAATCAATCAGGCTGATTGTTTTGAGAAGGAAGGGATTATAGAGATCAATGGGATTGGCTTTTGTGTGGCAACTCTGGTCAGGACGATACAGACTTCGTCCGTTGGAATTTGGTTTATAGATCGGTATGATGCTGAGGCACGTTGTACGATATGATACGGTTTTGCCATCTCTGGACTCGGTGATAAGCGGTTTGTCAAATGCTACTACCCCAGTCACCATTCTGATACAAAGAAGGTGTTATTTTCGCTTTTTACACTTACGTTTTGGGATTTTTTCTTGTTGGTTGCTATGGCAACCAAGCGGCTGTTTCACATACTCATGAAATTTATCGAATGAAATTCGCAACTGCCGACTGTAACGCAAAGTTACGATTGGAGGCTCATGATTTGAGTTGTAGAGGTCGTCTGTCTTATGCATGGGTAGACATTGACCGATCTGTCATTGAAGGAACGGTCCGAACAACATATCATGTCCGGCACTTGGGACATTCCAGTAACAATTGCGGCATAGAAACCTTCGGGATGTGACCCAAAGCTGACTCTGTATTGAAGGTGGAATGCATGCAATAAAACGATCAGGTCACATCAAGATACTATCCCGGCATGGCCATATAATTTAGATTATATTACTTTATGTATTGTCTAAGTTATTTTCAAATTGTTTGGGGCAGCTTTCTATGTCAGAAAAATCCGACAAGCTCACTGTATTTATTTCCTATTCTCGTCAAGACATAGAATTTATTGATCATTTGCAAGAGGCTCTTGTTGAACGGGGTATTATCCCCACTTTAGATCGTTCAGATATAGAGAAAAGTGAAGAATGGTGGGCAAGAATTGAGCAATTAATTATTGAGGCTGATACTATTATCTTTGCCCTCAGTCCTGATTCAGTTATTTCTCCAGTTTGCCAAAAAGAAGTCGATTTTGCAGAAAGCTTGAACAAACGTTTTATTCCGATCGTCATACGTGATGTTGAAAAAAACGTGATACCAGATGCTCTTTCAAGGTTAAATTATATTTTCTTCATAGAAAAGCAGTTTGCTGGTGCTGATGGTGATTTCGAAAAGGCAGTCAGTCAATTAGTCAATGCACTCGAGACAGACATAGCTTGGATTAGAGAGCATACTCGCTTAGGCTCACTTGCTGAGCGGTGGGGCAAAAACAATCAATCTAGTTCATTAATTTTAAGAGGAACGGAACTGACGATAGCTGAAGAATGGTTAGAAAAACAACCCAAAAATGCACCAGCTCCAACTGGTAATCATCGAGCATACATTAGTACGAGCAGAAAGATAGCAAATCAAAGAAGTAAACTTATTCTGGGTTTATCGATTTCAGTTACTTTTATACTATTGGGTTTGGTCGTAATTGCGTTTTGGCAGCTAACTACTCAAATTAAGAACGAAGCAAATTTACTCCTTCAAAAGTCAAAAGATGCATTGCTCTTAGGCAATTGCTCATCCTCAATGCGCTATGCTTTGGCAGCGCTTCCCCCCGTTAATGGAATGTCAACCCTGTATGGCTCTCGTGCGGAGGCGGATGTCCAACTAGCAAAAGCAGCTAGTTTATGTGGTAAGGCAGGTAGTAAGAAAATTTCGTCAGATAATAAGATAAAGAAAGTCATTTTGAGCCCAACTGGGCAATGTTTAGTTACCTTTAAAGCTGACGAGTCTTTTGGAGAGGCTAGTGTCTCCATCTGGAATCTAAAAGGTTCATACATAGAGAAAGTCGTATCACTAAAATCTAGAAGCTATGTGTTTTTTTCAAACGAACTGGAAGCAGTTGGATTGCTAGTCGGCCAAAAAATTAGCTTTAGAAGTTGTAAGACTGGGAAAGAGGTCAAGAAGTTTGTTAATTTAAAAACTAAGGTTGTTGGCTTTGAGTTTGATGAAAAAAACAACAAAGTTCTGGGCTGGGGAGATAATGAACTTACAGTTTGGAATTTTTCAAGTGAGGATTTAATTCAGAGCATAAAGTATGATAATGGTGACGGTGTTAGAACTGCGAAGTTTGGCAAAAACGCTGAGTTGATACTTGTAAACCCTTCAGGTGGTAGATTCTATGGCGATCAACCAATTACTTTATATGAGACCTCAACGGGGAAAAAAATCAAAGACCTTTATATAAAACAAGGTGAAAATTTATTTGCTATTAATCAAACTGGCACCAGAGCTGTTACCTCATCCATAACTTATGGTTGCCTTTATTTATGGAATCTTGAAAAGCTAGATAAGCATGCTCATCTTTGCCACGAAGGCTCTAATATAGAAGATGCAATTTTTATTGATAAAGGTGAAAATTTACTAACAATCACTAAAAATGGCAAGCTTTGGTTCTGGAATTCTTCCGCTGGCAGCTCCTGGTCTTCATTTGAAGTGCCAAGTGAAGTTTCTTTGCCAGCTAGTATTACTTATTATAACAACCATATCATAATTAATAGTCGAAATTCTGTACATGTCTACGATGCGCATACAAGAAAACTAATTTCGAAGATGTCTGCATCGGACAACCATATTTCTCATGTTGCTTTCCGACATAATAAGGTTATTAGAGCAACCAATGACATCGTTGAATGGTGGGAGATTCCAAACACCATACGTAAAGTAGCATTATTGGGTCACATAAACACTGTATGGAGTGCTAAATTTGATCCTAGCGGAGAGCGGGTTGTCACATCATCCTTTGATAACACCGCTCGAATTTGGGACAGCGATTCCGGTAAATTGCTTCAATCAATAGATATAAATCCAAGGTTTGTAGAAAGCGCAAGATTTAATAGTTATGGCGACAAAATTATCACGCTTTCTGAACTTAAAAGGTTTCGAATCTGGTATGTAGATTCGGGGGTAGAAGATTCATCATTTATTTTGGCTCAATCACAAAGATACATTGATGAGAAATGGGTCACCTTCAACAAAAAATATAAACTAAAACTCGACTACCATTTTAATGGCTCAATACGTATTCTGAATCTCGATGGTAATGTTGTTTATAATAATCTTGGTAAAGGGCCTTTGATCGAAGGAATAAACGAAGATCACCCAGGTAGTTTTAGCAAAGATGGTATTTTAACTGCGGCTCCAGGTGATTATCCTGTTCAGATATACGATACGCTGACCGGAGCGATAATGCTTAGGCTAGGCCGTTATGGAACAGAGGCAGGAACTGTACGTTTTAGTGAGGACAGCAGACAGGTTGTTAGCTCTCATGACAATGAAGCGAGAATATGGAAAATCCCTGCTGTATTAAGTTATAGAGGCACTAAACTTGAAAATTATGTATGTACTAAGCTTCTATTGAGCGAACAAATGCGTTTATTTACTGATGATGAGCTTGATGATCCCTTACTGAAAAAGAGATTTGAAATAAAGAATCCTTGCGATCAAAATGGCCTATCTAATTTCAATTACTGGCTACAATTAATATCAAGATCCCTCGGATGGTAAGAAATTAGTATAATTTCTGTGGAAGGGAGATGTTGACAATATTCAGGTCAAGCCATTATCGGAAAAATCATCTTTAAAGGAGTAGACAGCTCATGGCACATCGTGTCGAACACCCTATTTCCGCTACCTAGGGTGTTGCTGCCTTGCCTCCGCGCTGATGGTAGCGCCAGTGTGCCCAAAGGACGGAATTTTCATTAAATTGCATAAATCAGCAGAAAGTTCGCCACCGCAAACGTAATATTTCCAGTGAATTATTGCGTCTTGCGCATCGCCACAGCACATAATATCCGCTAGATTTTTTCATTATGGGTGTGGGGCTCAGATCTGTTCTCAAAGTGATGTTTATTGTCATTTTGCTCGGGAGTGCATTTCCGCCAGCAAACGATAATCGCTGCTCACTTGCCTGCCAACTCGGTCGCGCCAAAGTCGCTGTTCTCGTTGCGGAATTTGAACGCAATAAGGCGCATTACACCTCCCGCGCATTCAGTGAAGCGGATGTCCGCAAGCATTTCATTGATGGCTTTTTTGAAGCCCTTGGCTGGGATGTTAATAATAGCTCGGGCTATCAGCTTTTCCGCCAAGACACCGTTCCCGAAACACGCCTTTGGAAGAACGCTGCGGTTCATTACGCAGATTATGGCTTTCGCATAAACGGCCGCGCTGTTTTTTATGTCGAAGCGGAAGCTGCATCACGGGATGTCGATCACCCGGATTTCATTGCTCAGGCGGTTGGCTATGCCTGGTCGAGCACGCACGCCAACCTGGCCGTTCTCACGGATTTCGAGGAGCTCCGTGTCTTCGATGCGCGAAGTAATCCCCACGCCTCTAAACCGCATGATAATGAAGTCATGGAGTTGCGTCTTAACTATGATGCGTATGTCGAACAGTGGCCGACGCTTTGGAATGCGCTATCGAAAGAGGCTGTCGCTGGCGGCTCTCTTGATCGATTACTGGCTGGGCTTGATCCCAAGCTCGTGCGCGACTCCGTTAACCAAGCGTTCCTCAAAGATCTGGATAGTTTCCGGCTTAAGCTCGGCCAAGCACTCCATGACAACAATCCAACACTTGATGCAGACCGGCTTAATGAGGCAACCCATCATATCCTCAATCAGATCGTATTTGGCCGAGTTCTTGAGGACCGCGATATTGAACCCACGGGCCGGTTGCGCGAAGCGGTCGACGTGTGGCGGGCGCGGGGCGGTGATGATCCATTGTGGTCATTTTTACGCGCTGAGTTTGGCCGTTTGGAACGGCGTTACAACGGTGTAATTTTTGCCGCACACTTTTCTGATAAGCTGATCATTCCTAACGATGTGCTTGCCGAAATCGTTGACGCGCTTTATCCGCCCACATCACCTTATGCGTTTTCAATCATTCCGATCGATGTGTTGGGACGGGCCTATGAATCTTATTTGGGCAAGCGTCTGGAGATCGAAGACGGGACCGTTAAGCTTGCCCCAAAGCCTGAGGTACGCCGTGCGGGCGGCGTCTTTTATACGCCCAATTGGATCGTCGATTACATCCTTGATCAAACTTTAAGCCCGAAGCTCAAAGGCAAGTCCGTTGCCGATATCTCAAAACTGCGGGTCCTTGATCCGGCCTGTGGCGCGGGTGCGTTTTCGGTGCAAATGGCGTCACGCATTTTAAATGCAGCACTTCGTTATTACGCAAAGAATAAAGATCAGATTGGCGGTATTGGTACGGAGTTTCCCGACGCTTACACGCTTTATGATGGCACACTAAAGCTCTCGGTCACAAAAAAAGCGGAGTTGATTGAGCAAACCATCTTCTGTGTCGATGTGGATCCGCAAGCGGTGGAAATTACCCGTATGTGGCTCTACGTTCTCATCCTTGAAGGAGAAAGCTCGCCCATTGTCACCCAGGAACGGCGCTATAAGATCCCAAACCGCATTTGGCCGCCGCGTATCAGAGATTTTAAATTGCCAAATCTTGCGGGCAATATCGTCAATGGCAATTCGCTGGTCGGGACCGATTTTTCAGATGACATAGCGGAACAAAAGCGGGGGCGTGCTTTTGATTGGCACGCGGGTGAGGGCGCGATTGCACAAATCATACGGGCTGGCGGGTTTGATGTGGTGGCGGGTAACCCGCCTTATCTCTCCATCGAAGATGCTCGAAGGTTTATCCCTGCACAATATCAATATATGCGGGACGTTTATGCCAGCATGAAGCGGGGGCGGGCAGACATGTCTTACGCTTTTATTGAAAAGGGTATAAGCCTTCTTAAGCCAGACGGCAGGCTTGGTTACATTACATCAAACAGTTTCATTTGGAACAAAGCTGGTGGTCCAATGCGCAAGATCATTGGCCAAAGCCGCTCTTTGCGTGAGTTGATAGATTTAGGGGTTGCTCCCATTTTTGAAGACGCATCGCCTGCGACGGCAATTGTGATCCTTGACAAAGCGCCTCATAGAAAATTTCGTCATGCGAGATTGTTCTTTTCGGATTTTAAACTTCGTGAATTGTTGACCAAATTACCGCTTTTAGAGTTTCAGACTTTTCCAATCAGTCGCTTTAATGAGAAGAAATGGGCACTGCCTGCTTTAAGCGATCGTGGAATTTTTGAGGATATGCAAAAACATCCATTGCGTTTGGGTGATATCGCAAAAACATTTGCAGGCGTTATAACTGGAGCAGATAAGGTTTTTATCGTTGAAGCCCTACAAGAACGTGGAAAATACACCAAAGTCCGACCCAAAAATAGCGAAGAAACTTACTGGGTTGAGACAAAAATTCTGAAACCATTTTTGCGAGGGCGGCATATTCGTCGCTACCAACCTTTTAGATCCAAAGAAAAGATAATATGTACCTGCACGAGAGAAGGGAAACCTATTTCTGAAACTGAAATGAACCGAAGTTTTGCAAAGGCGCTGACATATTTTTCGGTTCACAAACATGATCTATTCCTTCGCAAGTCAAGTCGGTCTGAAGCCAGGCCATGGTACTCGCTAGCGCGTTTGAGCAACAATGAAGAAATACGCCGCCCAAAACTTTTGACGGGCTGGAAAGCAGGAAAAGCTCAGTTTACGTTGGATGCAGATGGGAGATGGTTTTTTCAAGGCAGTAGCAGACTAGCGGCTGTTATTCCAACCAACAATGAGTTTACTTTAGAGATGCTCTTGGGACTTTTAAATAGTGAGTCGATGATGGTTTATGCACGTACCATGCGTCCAGAATTGTGGGGTGGTATTCCGTTTTCGTCGAGTTTCCTAAAAACGATCCCCATCGTTGCCATGACAAAGAAAAGCCGTCCGCTCTATGAGCGCATCGGAGCGAAAGCGGCCAAAATATTAGAACTCAATCGTACAAGTGGTAACGCGAGACGTGTCACAACTTTGGAACGGCAAATTGATGAGCTCGTTGTCAAACTCTATGCGCTTGATCCAAACGACAAGGTTTCCAATTGATGGTTTGTGTGTGGTTTTGGCAATTGGAGTTTATGACAGCATCATCAGGACCGGTCTTCAAAATCCTGGCTCTCAACATCTTGAGCGCCGTGCAATACACGGATAACAGTCAGTTCCGTGTCGGTGACAGTGAAGTAAAAGCAGCGGTCACGGTAAGGTGGCAGCGCGCAGGCCTGGATGCAACCAATCGCGGGCAACCCCGGAACTACCAATTTCCGCTAAATGAGCAATATGGCGCGTGAGGTCATGAATGAAGTTGTCAGCGGCAACAGGATTATCCTCCGCGATGTAGCTATGAATAGTCTTAAGATCACGGCGAGCCGGTGCGGTGAGAACGAGACGGCGTGATTTAATTGTTCTAATTTCCTTCTATGATGTCTTTGGCCATCGCTTCGGCACTCTCATAAGCGTGGACATCGCCAGCATCCAGGGCTGTATAACCTTCATCGATCAGCTTCTTCAACCGGCTGACTTTAAGCTCATGCTCCTGAAGCAGACGCAGACCGGCACGCACCACTTCACTGGCGTTTTCATAGCGGCCTTCAGCGACTTGTTGGCTGACAAAACCCTCTAAGTTCTCACCAATATTGTAGCTTTTCGTGGGGGCTGACATAGACTTCTCCTTTCCAATCATCATATCATATTATTGATAATAGTTACTAACTATTATTGTTGAAATGGTTGATTAGGGAAGAGAGGAACTGCTTAAGATTTGCGTTAAACAGCGAATTCTGGCAGGGAAGAAGCTTCGTTGCCAAAGGGGCCTATGACAAAGGATGATAACGATAACGAAAAATCAGCGCCCGCTATAAAACGACTAACAGTCGATTTGCCGGAAGATCTGCATATACGCGTGAAAAGCGGTTGTGCAGAGCGGGGAATTTCCATGAATGACCTTATTCGGCAATACCTTATGCGGGAATTCCCACCGGCGAAAAAGTAAACACAGAAATACAGAAACACAGAACAGTCACAATTCAGAGTTAGACATGCGAACGCACGCCGTGGCGGGGTAATAGGTTTCTCGGGCGGGCACGTAAAGGGGCGGAACAGCTTAGAGGGTCTTTAAGCCTGTTCTGCTCCTTTTTGCTGTTTGTTAAGAGTATTTCGGGATGTGTATTGGGCTTCAAAAGGGTACGGCAGAGCTTTCTACGGTTCGGCGGGCCATATAACTGAATAAGATGGCCAATTTTATTGTGAGTTTTCTAACTATACGCCACCCTAATTTTTATCGACATAATCTCCTTTATCGTGACATTCTTCAGGGCGGAAATATTGAATCCATAAGTTGTGGAGAACGAAAAATTGATTGGATGGTTTTTCTGGACACCTTGTGAACCAATCTGAAAAATACCATGTCTGAAAGTCAACGAGAGAAGTTTCATTCTGTTGTGCTTTGCTCATCAGTTACCAGCGTGAGAGGCGGCGAACAGGGGGATATGCCAGAACAAAAACATCTAGATGAGCTTTCTAATCTCAAGTCAACCTGGACTTGGCTTCAGACGGCAATTGATTTTGAATACCAATTAAATGACCAGCGTTTGAACGGGCTTTTGCTCTTCAATGCAATTTTATTTGGGGTGCTTGGCGTAAGTCTGCCAAAAGATGGAACTCTTATTGGAGTGTTTCTGCCACTAATTATGGTTGTTTCAACTTTTGGTTTTATTACGTCGGCTGTATCTTGGCGTGCCATTAACGCAGGAATTTCACAAATTGAAGACTTAAAAATTCAACGATCATTGCTATTGTCAAAGTTACAGCTGCATATGACGATGGAGCTATTTGGTGCCGCCGTCGATAGTCCCCGACATAAGGCTGGGATACTTCCCTCCAAGTGGTTTCCAGCTCTGCTTACGGTCTTCTGGATATCCGCTATTGCGTGGTTGACACTGTCTCATTTGGTGTGAAGTGAGCAAGGGTGAAGTTAGGCAAGTGCTAGCGAACAGTTAGCATCAACATGCTGCCCCCACTATGCAAAAGGAGTTATCAGGAAAACAGTCTGAAAGCATGTTATGAGACTAGCCTCTTTTTTTTGCCTTTATATATACGTCATAAAATTGGGTATGTCGGGGTGAAAGAAATCTCCCCCCCGACAAGTTATTTAGCTTTTAAAAGTTTGAGGATTTTGTCGTTCAAAAACAATCGGACTTTCTTGCTAATTTCGCCTTCGTTTTCATCGTAATTTTCAGCGAAAAACAAGATAGTAGATGGGGAAACGCCGTAAAAATCCGCAAACCGGCGCAGTGTTTCAAGGGATGGAGTCTTTAAATTATTCTCCACTTCCGAAACAT
>CBDCYM010000007.1:0-20747 GCA_965224165.1 Methyloligellaceae bacterium
CATCTTTTGACAAAGAGTTGATAGGAGTAAACTCAAGCCTTGCATTGCTGCTATTCGATGTCAGACCAATAACGGAACACCCATTTGGAATACGCTTTGGGGATGGACCAATGAGCAAAAATTTCTTTAATTTATTCGGATTGAAAGCCCCTCGAACAAAATATTCCGCAGGATCACACCCCTTCTTAAAAACATGAGCCGTTCCCAATACGCGAACTTTTCCCTTACGTTGCCCTTTAAATAACACTGCGCCTGGTGATACCAAGCCCTCTAACTGAGCTTTAGGGCGCTCATACGTGATGATCACTTGTGTGCCATCATCCGTTAGCCGCATAAGGGATCCGTTGTGATCCCAAAACGAATCTGCTGCATAAGTTGGATGGGGTAGCCAGGCTGATAAAAAAATAATAGATAAAAAAAGAACGTGAGGTTTGAACATCGCATTTGCTCCCCAAAACAGTATCATACGGAAAGAGGGTTTCCCAAATTCAGCCCCTCCTAAATACAAACCTTATGTGATCGGGTGCTATTTCTGAGATGAGGGAGTGCTTTTATCTTCTTTCTTGTCTCCCTCAATTCGCTTAACTCCGCGTGTTCCGCCTGGAACATCTTGTTCGATGGTTCCACGTGACCCACCAATTTCTTCCTGCTCCGTTGATCCCGTGACCATGTTTTCTATTTTATCCCAAATACTGACCTTCTTTGGCTTATAGGCCTTGATGGTGCCTTCATATGGTCCTTGGACTTTTAGGTTCGCATTTGAGGTTTTGTCTAAAACTTTGATCTCTCCTCCTTTGGGAATGGTTATTTTTTCTGCGTCCCGAATAGTCTGGTCTTTTTTGATTTTTTCAACATTGCTTTCGATGACGACATAATCGGCGATCGCCAAATCTGTAGTCAGTGGTAAAACAAAGAGTGAAAGAAAAAACACAGCGGAGGAAAACATAAATATGCGTTGCATGTCAGGCCTCACTAACATGTTATAAAAGACGAATTTTTCTCAGGAACCAGCTGCTCCCAACTCCCAAAACCCAGGCATAGAATATGACCGTTGTGGGAAGTATAACGCGAAATTGGGAAAAAAGTGTAGTGCTAATGACAGCAAGGATGACGATAAAAACTAGGCTATAGTTGAATTTACGAAGAAAAAACTTCCATTTTTCATCAATATACATGCCAATGAAAAAAAATATGATACTAATCGCGCCTGTGGACCACCAAGGAAGCAACGACAATGAGCGGCCATCTCGTATTTGGGCCACGATCTGAGCATGGATCATCACGCCATGGATTTTTTTGCGATCGATAATAGATAGCGGTGTCAGATGGCGATCACGGTCTATAAAGGCACCACCAGCCAATACGATTTTTCCCTTCAGTGCAGTTTTGACGGACTCTGAAAGCAAAGACCCTTTTACAAATGGTTTATCAATTGTCTGCGGTTTGTGTGGTGGAATGGAGAAAGTGGCAAAGGTGTCTTGACGCCCATCTTCCGGCGGTAAAAGCCAGGCGATGTGACGTGTCTTAAGCTCGGGACGCGAGCCATCATATTCGGCAATAAGACGGCCAAAACTTTTCCACCTCACTGGCTCGGGCGAAGGTCGCGCGATAAAGCGAACCGCTTGATCTTCCAATTCTAAACGGTCAAGCCGTTGCGAGAAAAATAAATGCCCAACAGGCCGGCCTGCTTGTTGGAAAAAATTCCTTTGGAACGTAACAGCACGTTCGTTGAGTTTCGCCCGCGTATCAAGCCCACCAAGGACGATTTTTGTTTTGGCATCGCGAATAGTTTCAATAAGGAGACGGTCTTTTTCAGGCTCGGTGGGCCAATCAAAAATAAAATCAATACCAATAATGGCTGGCTCCGCGTCGTCAAGCTCTTTGATCAGATCCGCAAGAAGCAATCTATCGACAGGCGAACGGTAGGGATATTCGGCAAGACTTTTTTCGCCAATCAAAACAACGGCGACTTCTTTATGTTGGCCTTTAGCTTGCTCGGAAAAGAATAATGTTCGCCAATCATTGAACCATTCATCCGGTGGCTCGGGGAGCAAATTGCGAGAAGAAAGAAGGAGCAGAACGCCAGTGACAATGAGGGCTGCTACCGCACCGAAAACAACTTTTCTCATAATAGGCGGTGAGGTAACTTGCGTATCTGAAATGGATGACGTCATAAGAAACCGATCAACAATTCCTTCAGGATATCGATCCATGAAGTTGCCGGAGGAAAACTGTCTTTCATTATGAGAGAAGATAAGAACTTATCCTCAGCCCGTGATTTTATATCATGCAATTATTGGTCATTCCATGATTTAAATAAGAAGGAAGGTTTATTCTTGTGGGCATCTAAATTTTTTTGGTGTGGGGGTTCTGATGTGGTGTTTCAGTTTCCGTTCTTTTATTTTTATTCTTTATATTTCTTTTGCTTTTATTGTTGTTTTTTATGGGGGGGCTCATGCTCAAAAGAGTAAACTTGATGCTTTAGGCAGAAGAGTCGTAAAGCTTTTCATCGCAGGCCAGTATTCAAAAGCGCTCCCCTTAGCTAAATCTTATGCGTATAGAACAAGGAAAAAATTTGGAGTCAATCATCCTAGATACGCTACTGCCATCTATAATCTGGCAGAACTCTACCAAAAATTAGGGCGGTATTATGAACAAACTGAGCTGCTTTATAAGCGTTCGCTAGCCGTAAGAGAAAAATCCCTTGGTCGAAATCACCCAGACGTTGCGAACACGCTTTATGGTTTAGCTCGCCTTTATTATACCCAAGGCCATTATCTCAAGGCTGAATCCCTTCACAAACGCGCCCTGGTCATAAGAGAAAAAAAACTTGGACCACACCACTTACATGTGGGACATAGTACTGGCAATCTGGCTACAGTATATAAAGCTCTCGGACAGTATGCAAAAGCTGAGCGGCTTTATAAGCGCGCACGAACAATTATCGAGAAAGTCTACGATCGTGACCACCCAGAAGTCGCAATATCGCTTTCTAATTTGGCAGGTCTTTATGAAGAACAGGGGCAGTATACTCGCGCCCTGGCTCTATATAAGCGTGCTCTAGGTCATGTTGACAAACTCTTGAACCAGAGTCTTACAGAAACGATCTCGATGAAGCCGAGAAAGCTCGCTGCAGTTTTGTCATAGCGCGTTGCCAGTCGTCTGGCGTTCTTGAGTTTGTTGAAGCATCGCTCAATGATATTTCTGAGCGCGTAGATAAAATCGTCGATTGGCACAGGTTGCTTACGAGTCTTACGGGCTGGGATGACTGCTTCTCCACCATGTTCAGTTACTTTTTTGCGAATTTTATCAGAGTCATAGCCCTTGTCCGCGATAAGCACGGCTGGGGGCTGAGAATGATCTCCCATCACAATGTCGAAGCCCTTGTAGTCGGAAACTTCGCCACCGCTGATTTCAACTTTGACCGGCAATCCACGAATGTTCGTCACGAGGTGGATCTTGGTCGTGAAGCCACCTTTTGAACGGCCAAAACCTTCCTTTTGAGTCCCCCTTTTGCGCCAGCCGCCTGATGATGTGCCCGAACAATAGTGCTATCGATCATCTCTACACTATCCGGCACAGCCTCGCTTTCGTTGAGCACCTCCAGGATCAACTGCCACAATCCAGCCAGTGTCCAACGCCGAAATTGGCGATAAACGCTTGACCACTTGCCAAATTCCTCCGGCAAGTCCCGCCATGGCGCACCGGTTCGAGCGATCCAGAAAATACCATCCAAAACAAGACGGTGGTCACTCTCAGGCCGACCTCCGCGACCTCGAATTGCAAACACAAACGGTGCAAAAAATGCCCACTCCTCATCGCTCATAAGATTGCGCGCCAAGATAGCCTCCCTTAGAAAACTATCTTGATGAGGTGGACGCCCCCTCAGACCGGCATCGATGTGCCATAAGGTGGTTGTCGATGAACATAACCACGAGGAAGGGAGCGTCCACCATGAAGATTACAACAATTGGGCTCGATATTGCCAAAAGCATTTTTCAGATACACGCCATTGATGAGAACGGAACAACCATCCTTGTAAAACGATTGCGCAGGAAGCAGATGCTCCCGTTCTTCTCGAAACTGCCCTCTTGCCTGATTGGTATAGAGGCTTGCGCAACCGCCCATCACTGGGCGCGAACCCTTGCCGCCCTTGGCCATGAGGTCAAACTCATGCCACCTGCCTATGTCAAAGCCTACGTCAAGCGCGGGAAGAATGACGCTGTTGATGCTGAAGCTATTTGCGAAGCCGTTGGGCGCCCGACGATGCGGTTCGTCCCGGTCAAGACCCCAGAGCAGCAGAGCATTTTGATGGTTCACCGCGTACGCTCCTTGGTCGTGCGGCAAAGAACAATGGCAGCAAACGCACTTAGAGCGCATCTTGCGGAGTTTGGCTTGGTTGCCAATCTCGGTGTTCGCAACATAATGAAACTGGCCAGATCTG
This sequence comes from Methyloligellaceae bacterium, assembly GCA_965224165.1. Lineage (GTDB taxonomy): Bacteria > Pseudomonadota > Alphaproteobacteria > Rhizobiales > CBDCYM01 > CBDCYM01. The sequence continues at coordinate 4,445 of CBDCYM010000007.1, forward strand.
TTTTTGATGAAAGCGATGTTGATATGGCCCTGCCTGAACTGGTCCAGAAAGCCCTTGGAGTACTTGTCCGCCGTCTCATTGAACTTGAGGAAGAACTTCAGGGGCTCGATGAGACATTACGCGAATGGCACATGGACAGTGAAGCTAGCCGCAGATTGACTGCAATCCCTGGCATTGGCGTCATAACAGCCACCGCGCTCGTTGCAGCGGTGAGTGATCCTGGACAGTTCCGCTCAGGTCGACAATTTGCAGCCTGGCTGGGGCTTGTGCCAACGCAATACTCAAGTGGAGAAAAACAACGTCTTGGTGGTATTTCGAAGCAAGGAGACCGATACATCCGGCGCCTCCTCGTTGTTGGCGCTACAGCGGTTATTCGACATTCTCGCAACAAACAAACACCAAACATGCTCTGGCTTCATTCAATGCTGGAAAGAAAACCTGTCCGTGTTGTCTCAGTGGCACTTGCCAACAAAACAGCCCGCATTGCCTGGGCTCTGCTCACAAGAAATGAAACATACCACCCCTATCGCTTAGCCAAGAGTTGAAGCTAAAGAAGAAAGTTGGACATAAAAGGATTTGGAGTTTGGTGACGGCAAAATGTGATGTGTAATGATCGACCCACGAACGTGAACACCCCGCGTGATTCAATGTGCTCTTAGGCACGTCAGCTTGATTAGGGATTACATTCGCGGATTTCCATCAGGGCCAGCGGCAAAACACCGCCGCATAAAACAGGCCGGACATATGAAAGCAACCGATCAAAACACAACCCAAAAAGTCCTTGCCAAACGGGGGCGTCCACATATGAATCACATCTCAACTGATTTGGGAATCTAGTTTGTCAACACGACCTAGTAATAAATGAAAAAGCTTATGGGCCAAATCATCTCTCTGTTTCAAGAACGCTTAATGGTTTAGCGTTGGTCTATGAGGCACAAGGCAGATATGGCCAAGCCGAATCGCTCTATAAGCGTGACTTAGCCATATCTGAAAAAAAGCTCGGACCAGACCACCCAGAAATTGCAACCACGCTGAGCAATCTGGCTGTTCTTTATGGTACTCAAGGCCGCTATGTCGAGGCCGAGTCCCTTCATAAACGCGCTTTGGCCATTGAAGAAAAAAAACTTGGGTTAGACCATCCAGGTGTTGCAACGACGCTCAACAATCTTGCGGCGCTCTACCTGTTACAGGGCCAAGTTACCCGTGCTGAGCAACTCTATAGGCGAACCTTGACCATAAGAGAAAAAAAACTTGGGTCAGACCATCCACATACCGCCACACCACTTAGAGGTTTAGCTTTCGTGCATAAAGAACAAGGCCGCTATACCCAGGCCGCACAGCTCTTTGAACGAACTTTGGCCATTGAAGAAAAAAGACTTGGACCAAACCACATATCTATAGCGGGAATACTCAATGAATTAGGGTGGCTCAACTGGGCGTTAGGCCATTCCGTTCAGGCTGAGCTACTTTTGAAGAGATCTCTATCTATAAGGGAGAAGGTTCTTGGAACAGACCACATATCCGTTGCGAATACACTTAGTTATCTCGCTTTAATTTATAAAACTAATGGGCCCTTTAGTCAGGCGGAATCGCTCTATAAGCGCGCTCTAGCCATAAATGAAAAAGCTCTCGGGGCGGATCACGTATCTGTTGCACGCTCTTTTTTCGAGTTAGCTGATTTGTATTATGTGCAAAAGCAATGGAATTCCGCATACGAAAATTTCTGGAAAGGTACACAAATTTACACAAAAAAATCCAGGTTAGAGGGGGCGCTACCTTTAAAAAAAGACTTTGAAAATGTAACACAGGGATTAAACTTCGAATTCAAAACCTTTCTTAAAGCGGCCCATCGCTTATCGCTCTCTCATAATGAAAAACGTGCCTCTATAATACCTCAAACATTTGAACGAATACAATGGTCGCGAGAGGCTGGTGCAGGAGCTGCTTTATCTCATATGGCAGTTCGGTTCGGCTCTAAAAAAGATGAAGTAACTCAGCTAGTTCGTGAACGACAGGACTTGCTAATTGAATGGCAAAACCTAGAAAAAAAATGGACAGTCCTAAAATCGCAAAACACAGCCAAGGCTAATAAGATTTTGGAGCAAAATCTCCAATTTCGTTTGAAGCAGATTGAGAAACGTATTACAAAAATCGATGCAACTGTTAAAAAGAAATTCCCTAGCTATGTAGCTTTTGCTAACCCTGCTCCCCTAAGTGTAACACAGGTACAAAAATACCTTCGCAAAGATGAAGCTCTGATTTATTTTGTCAGCACAATAAAATGGCATGATACCCCTGGAGAATCCTTCATTTGGCTTGTGACCAAAACAGACGTAAACTGGGCGCGGTCGTCTCTTGGTACGCATGCGTTAATCAAGATGGTCGTAGATTTACGTTGCGGATTGGATAGGACTAACTGGATTGACCCAAAGCATTGGCAAGAAAATACCGAATTGCAAAAACATGCAAAAGAAGAACAGGGTCGGAAGTATGCGGAGTGTATCAAACTGCGCGGAGTCCGGCTTGATTTAGGCGCAAGAGGGGAGAAAAAAGTCAGTCTTCCTTTTGATGAACACGTTGCCCACACACTTTACAAGGGACTTTTCGGCCAGTTTGAGCAAAATATTAAAGGCAAGAAACTTTTGCTTGTACCATCTGGCATTTTGACGGAATTACCATTTCAAGTGTTGGTCACAGAAAAACCATATCCCGGCAATGACTATCATCAATTGAAATGGCTGATCAATGGCCACGATCTTACTGTTCTACCGTCTGTCGCTAGCCTAAAAGTACTACGCGGAATCGTGAACCCAAGTCAGGGGAAGCAACCATTTTTTGGTATAGGAAATCCATTGTTGTTTGGACCAACTGGGAAAGAGAAAAGGGCTTGGGAAAAGCAAATTTGTAATTTTAATACAAAATCTAAACTTCTGAATGTGTCAAATTATATTGTTCCCAAAATAATCCCCCATTACGTCCGGGGAACGCAAGTAGACCTTGAGGCTTTAAGACGGCAAAGCCCTTTACCTGAAACCGCTGACGAGCTTTGTGCTGTTGCGAAAATGTTAGGAGCAACACCAGATTCTGTGAAACTTGGCGCACGGGCCACTGAAACGAATATCAAAGAATTCTCTGCGGCAGGCATCTTAAAAGAAGCAAGGGTGATTCATTTTGCTACTCATGGGCTTTTAACCCGAGAAACGAAAACACATCTCAAAAATAAAGCACAACCATCTTTGATGCTCACACCGCCTGAAATAGCCTCAGAGAAAGATGATGGATTGCTGACAGCTTCCGAAATTGCACAGCTCAATCTTGATGCAGATTTGGTCATTTTGTCTGCATGTAACACTGCTGCGGGCAACAAGCCGATAGCTGAAGCTCTATCAGGACTTGCAAAAGCGTTCTTTTATGCCGGTGCCCGAGCTTTGCTTGTCTCTCACTGGTATGTGAACTCCGACGCAACTGTAAAGTTGATCACCAAGAGCTTTGAAGCCCAGAAAAAAGATCCAAAACTCGGTCGCGCCGCGGCATTGCGGGCGGCAATGTTAGATCTGATAAAGTCAAAAAAATATTCACATCCAGAATATTGGGCACCGTTTATTGTTGTAGGCGAGGGACGGTGAGAACGTGAAGGATGAGTTAATTGTTCTAATCTCCCTCTATGATATCTTTGACCATCGCTTTGGCACTTTCATAGGAGTGGACCTTACCAGCATCCAGAGTAGTGTAGTGTAACTTCATCGATAAGCTTCTTTAGCCGGCTGACTTTAAGTTTGTGTTCCTGAAGCAAGCGTAGACCGGCACGCACCACTTCACTGGCGTTTTCATAACGTCCTTGAACACCTGTTTGCTAATAACCTTCCAAGTTCTCGCCAATGTTGTAGCTTTTCGTGGGCGCTGACGTAGGTTTCCCTTTCCAACCATGATATCACATTGTTGGTAATAGTTATCAATTATTAAAGAGGCCTATGACAAAGCTGAAAAAGCGTTCGCACACAACATCACGGAGAAGTATCAGCCAGGACGAAAGCACGGTCGGCATTCTGTATAATGAAGCGTTTCGCAAACCGAGCACAACACCGGTCTTATCAGACTTCAGACTTTCTGTATTCATATGTTTTCGAATTCACTGATTGGTTATTGGCAACCGAGGGTTCTCGCCCTTATCACGAGCAATGAGCCAGTTTCGCCAAGCTTTAGTGTGATAGGGCCATTTGGGTTGCCATTTGGTTGGTTTCCTTTCTTGCTCCAGACCAGGACCTGTAATGCACCAGCGGAATGGTTCTAGAGGCAGATGAAATTGTTTTAATTGTTGATGACTTAAGCAGTGAGGTACAATTTTCTTCACGTGATTGACCAGTGACTGTGTTGAAGAAAAGATGGGCCACAAGCGGACTGTTTTATCATCGGATGCAGTAATAACTTTTGTGCCATCCGGGCTAAACTCGGCACTCCAAACACGACCCTTGTGACCTTTGAGGATTGCAACCTCACGGCCTGTCTCTGTATCCCATACCCGTGCCGTCTTGTCCCAAGATGCAGTAAGAATGCGTGTCTCGTCGGGACTAAATACTGCACTTGCAATACCATTGGTATGCCCTTTAAACACGGTGATCTCACGACCTGTTTTTACGTCCCACAATCGTGCTGTGTTATCGGTAGACGCCGTAAGGATACGTGTATTGTTTCTATTAAAGACAGCACTAGTCATAATTCGAGATTGAGTCCCTTTAATAACAAGTATTTCGTTGCCAGAATTTGCATTCCATACCCGTACTGTACTGTCGGCTCCCGTTGTAACAATAAATTTCCCATCTGAGCTAAAGACTGCGCTATGAACTAATTTCATCCCCCAATTATCCCCATGCCCTCTTAAAACTTTGATTTGTCTACCTGTTTTTGCGTCCCACACTCGTGCAGTATTGTCTTGTGATGCCGTGACAAAACGCGCACCATCAGGACTAAAAGAAGCGCTATAGACTTTGTCGGTATGCCCATTAAAAATAGCAATCTCCTCGCTAGTGTTCGTGTCCCATAGTCGTGCAGATTTATCAAAAGACGTTGTGAGTACGCGTTTGCCGTCAGGGCTGAACACAGCACTGCTGACTACCCCCTTATGCCCTTTGAGAATAGTGATCACATTACCGCTCTTTCTGTCCCAAAGCCTCGCAGTGTGATCATGTGATGCAGTAATTAAGCTACGACCATCGGAACTCAAGGAAACATCCCTGACAGCTGATGAGTGGCCCCGTACAATAATTGGTCCTAAATATCTTTTTGTGTGCCAAATCCTTGCTGTTCTATCTTTTGATCCAGTAATAATCAGGTCTCCTTCGGGGTTAAATGCAACCGCGTCTATATCGTTTGCATGCCCTTTTAGAGTTGTGATCCACTCACCGGTTTGGGAATTCCATAAGTGTGCATTATGCCATGATATTGTAGCGACAGTGGTACTATCCCGACTGAATACGGGGGTACAAATTTCGCTTGTATGCCCTTTACTTTTAGGATTTGTAGGACTGGCCATGACAGCGATAAAGCGGCCAGTTTTCCCATCCCATAGCTGAGTTGATTCAAGTGATGAGGTAACTATACGCTTACCATCAGGAGAAAAAATAGCATGGCGACTTTTTTCTTTGTTTCTTTGTAAAATGGCTATTTTCTCATGCCTCTCTACGTCCCATAAAATTGCAGTCCCCCAGCGTCCGGTCGATGTGAGAAGTCGAGTGCTATCGGGACTAAATTCTACATTCTGTGGAATAAATCGATGGCCTTTGAGGGCAGCTATTTCCTGGCCAGAAGGTACATCCCATAATCGTAAGGTTCTGTCCAAAGATACTGTGGCGATACGAGTTTCGTCAGGATTAAAGATGACTTTATTAACTTGGTCTTTATGCCCTTTAAAGTCTATGATTTTGCGGCCTGTGCGCACATTCCATAATCGTACTGAAGCATCCCAAGACGAGGTTACAATACGGCTACTGTCCGCACTAAAAGCAGCAAAACTAATCGGCTTCGTATGCCCATTTAGAACGGAAATCTTTTTTCCAGTCTTCGTATCCCACAAATATATATCAAACCCTGAGACAGTGACTAAACGCGTGCCATCCTTACTAAAAATAGTTTTGTAATGATCGATATTAGTTCCTTTAAGATCAGCGATTTTGTTTCCTGTTTTCGTATCCCAAAGACGTGCGTGGTCTTTTGTTGCAGTTGTGACAATGCGCGTTCCATCAGGACTAAATGCAGCACTTGTGACAATTCCTGCGTGCCCATCTAGGGTTAGAATATGTTCACCCGTACGTACATTCCACAATCGAGCAGTTCTATCCCATGATGACGTAATTGCTAGAGCGCCATCAGGACTAAATGCAACATTCCCGACAATCCCCTTATGACCTTGTAGTACGTATAGTTGGCGGTTCCGTGATTGCGCTTCGAATAAGCTTACTTCAGGTTCAGGAACATATGGCCTACTTGATAGAGGGACTTTGCTGAGATCAGGGGTTTGGTCTGGCAATACAGCAAGTGATATCAACATCGCTGTGCTGAATTCATCTCTATTGATATGCTTATTTGCAATCCCTGCAAGGGATCGAGATTGCTCGATCTGTTTATCATTTCGCAGAGTAAAATTAGTTTCACAAGCACCACTGCTTAAACACATCTTCGGCTCGCCGCCCTTAGTAACAACCCACGGGCGTTGTCCTGCAATCTGTGCTACACGAGAAGAGGTTTGGTCAAGAATTTTCCGAATAAGTATTTTAGGGTCGGCCTTCAGCTCAGACAGTAGAACTGAAACGAATGGAGAGTTCTTTCCTGGATCACCATCCGACGCTGATGCACCCAAATCTGTGGAATATGCAACGAGTATAGATGATGAAATTCTTCGGAATTTACTATCGTTAGTCTTAAAACCTTGCTTTTCAGTAGTTCCACGCGGTGTTGGAACCATATCTGCCAGTGTTGCCATGCGAACTGGCAGAAATCCTGTGAGTGACTCTGTAAGCGCATTGTTCTCACAGTCCCGAATTGGATTGTTTCGGCAAGAATCAAATAGCAAGACCTGTTTTGGAACACCTTCAATCGCTTTGACAATTTGCTGCATTGTAATCGTGTGTTCTGTCATACGGGTTTGACAGCTTATATTTGCATTTGTCGGAGCGAGCACGTTGGTAAGTTTGCGATCTTTCACTGCGGTCATGCCGTGGCCAGCATAGAACACATATACCTCTTCAGCGCTCTTAGCTTTTTTTGAGAAATCATCAAGAACCTTTTCAAAGGCCGAATGATCAAGGTCAAAATGTTCCGAGACGCTGATGCCGTGTTTGCGAAAAAGGGTCGCAAGATCTTTGGCGTCCCTTACAGGATTTGAAAGGGGCGTCAAATGCCTGTAGTCGCTAATACCGATTACGAGTGCAATGCGTTTAGATTTTGGCTCTGCCTGAACATTTGCAGGCTGATGGAATGGCGAAATAATGATTAAAAAAAATAATGGAAAACAACTCAATGAAACCGCCCATCTTAACATGGTCATTCCCCCGATTATGAATTACTCTTTTTATAACGTATCAAATGCATTGGGTCCGGGCAGGGACATTCTGAAAGCACCTATTGAAAGAAGAGAAGTCATTCTTCAGTACATATTCAAATGTTGCTTCTGGGGCATCAGTATTACAAAAATAAATATTAAAAAAGGCCTACATAGCAACCATACACAAAATAACTTCCCACAATTGCTCTTAGCGGGAAACTGGCCTTTATTTCTCTCTAAAATTACGGGCAAAAATTCAGACATAAATGGGTTATGGATGATAAAACAATTTCTGGTATACTGGATGATATGAGCAAAAAATTATGCATAAAGCTGGAAGACTCCACGGCGGCAATTATTGCTAATGAAAACGCATTGTTGGGGTTGTCCGAAGAAGATTATGTTAAGCAGGCCACTGAACAAAAAGCTTTGCAGGATATTCTGGAGCGTGCGGAAAAGAAGAGGGCGGTAAATCTGCACATGAGGTGTTTGACCGCCTGGAAAAAATACGCGGGAATGGCAAATAAATAATCGTTGATGCCTGTTCTTATTTTCTAACCCATTGCTGAACGTGATTTGGAAAAAATTGGTGAATTCATTGCCATGGATAATTCTATTCGTGCGCAAATCGCGTGAGATATGCGTAGAGTCGGAAATATTGCCTAAGAGATATCCGGTTGATCCAACAGCCGGTGAGAGCAGACGCAAAATGATCTCGTGATGTTCTACGAAACCCCACGCCACAGGTTTTGCATGAAATCCCAACTTTTAGGGGATTATTGGCTATTGCTCTGACATTTGTACTTAAGCTTACAAATGACTACTTCTCAATTTTTTCCCCCAAGTCATCCATATTTGACAAAGTATCAATGTAGGTAAGAAGACGGCCGCGATCACTTTTAGACAGGGTGCGGTAGCTGGTGAGCAAAGCTGTCTCAGCTTCTGTCGGTTGGAAGCTTTCATCTTCTTCGATTTTATTACATCCCATAAAAAAGAGTTCGATAGAGACATTGAGAATTAATGAGACTTGCCAAAGCCGGCAGGCAGAAATGCGATTGGTTCCCTTTTCATATTTTTGAATTTGCTGATAGCTGACGCCAAGTTGCTCGGCAAGCCCCTCTTGAGAGCACTTGGCTTGAAGACGAAGCAGCCTGACATTGTCACCAATAATCTGATTGAGAAGCAGCGTTTTGTCGTTTGAGAAACGTTTCATAGAAGGCCCCACGACAAAGTTTAAAAGATCATATCTTAAAGGACGATAATCGTCCACTGAAAATCTTATGAATTGGTATCGGTACGCGTGATCCTAGTGAAAAGCGCAGTGCCAGATGGACAAGAAGAACATTTGTGGTGAAAGAATTAGAGAAGCGCGCCACAACGCTGAGATGAACCAAATCGATTTGGCGGTGGCATTATCTGACGATTATCGCATCAAGCTGGACCGCTCCGATATCGGTGAAATTGAGAGGCAAGTTCGTGGGGTGAAAGACTATGAACTTGATGCCATTGCCCGTGTTCTCAATGTAAGTTTGAACTGGCTTGTCCGTGGGGAAGAGTAAACATTTCCCTGAGCTGCCGCACAGGTACAAGTGGGTCTTCGGATGCTCCCCTTGATCAGCCGATTTTGCTTAACGTCGTGTTGAAGCTGTCTAAAGGCGCTAAGCAATTTTGCCGACATAGCAATGCGTCTGAATCTCTGAAAACATTTCGGCCGGATAATGATGTTTCCCGAACTCATTCGTGAAGGTGGCTCGCCCATACATGGAGATGGAGCTTCTTGGGAATCTTCTACTGTTCATTCCATTAGCTGGCTTTCCAAAGTGTTTCTGTAGCAATTTCTGTTGCATTAGCACTTTTGCAGAAAATTGGAAAATATCAAGATATTGATTTTATTAAAGAAAATATGGTCGGAGTGGCAGGATTCGAACCTGCGACCCCCTCGTCCCGAACGAGGTGCGCTACCAGGCTGCGCTACACTCCGGCATGGGTAAAACTTAAGAGATCGGTTTATAACTCTGGATAGGGGGGGCTGCAAGACGCAGGGCTTGTCACCTTGTGAAACGCGTGGTAACTGAGGGCGATATTTGGGGCGTGGCCAAGTGGTAAGGCACCGGTTTTTGGTATCGGCATTCGCAGGTTCGAATCCTGCCGCCCCAGCCATTTGATTATAGAATCTTATTTATCAATGATTTAGCTTGAACCACTACTGAACAATTCAAACCAGCACCTTTCAACAAAGTGAAAATAATGAAAAAGAAAATACCTCCGGTTATACTTATTGTCATTTTATTCTTAGGAGCCGGTGCTGTATGGGCGATTGCAAAGAATGAAAAATATCCACGTTTTCAAGATGGTGACTTAATTTTTCATACCTCTAAAAGCAATCAATCTTCTGCAATTTTAATTGCAACTGCTGATCCTTTTACACATATGGGAATAATAAAAAAAACGCCAAAAGGCTACAATGTCATCGAAGCAGGGGCAACAGTAAAGGAAACATCTCTTAATCAGTGGATTAGTCGAGGAATAAGGAAAAGGTTTGCAGTGTACCGTTATGATGGCCTTACTACGCAGCAAGCAACCAAAATATTAGGTAATGCAAAAAGCTTTTATGGAAAGCGCTACGATCCTTTCTTCTCGTTTAAAAACAATGCCATCTATTGTAGTGAACTTCCTTACTTAGCCTATAAAAAGGCCGGAATCAAAATTGGCAAAATTCAAAAATTATCGGAACTTAATTTTGATAATGCTTTGGTAAAGGAGCTAATTAAAAAACGTTGGAAAAAGCATAAAGAGTGTACTGATAAGCGTTACACTTTCGAGCAATGTTATAAGCATATTCTAGAGCAGAAATTAATAACACCTGCAAGCATCGCAAATGACTCTCAATTGACAAAAATTCATTCTAACTACCCTCTTTTTTGATGGTCAAAAAATTTATGCTCTAGGGGCTCCGAGCCTCGGCAATAAGCTCGTCAATATTGTTCCCCGTAAGAGATTTAAGAAAAGCCACAAGGGCTTGGCGTTCACGATCCGTGAGGTTGAGTTTAATAATCCGGACATCCTGGCCGGGATGTGGCTTGCCCCCCTTATCATAAAAATCGATAACATTCTCTAATGTCTTAAACGCTCCATCATGCATATAAGGGGCCGTGAGTTCTATATTTCTTAATGTCGGTGTCCGGTAGCGCCATCGGTCATATGGATTTTGAGTGACTTCAAAGCGGCCCAGGTCACGCTCTGATGTGTTTTGAGGATTATCCAAACGCTTCTTTTCACGCTCCCAACCATGGCCAATATCGTGGAAGGCATTATCGGTAAAAATCGCGTTCTTCTCACCAATCTGATGGCATAAGGCACATTTGGCTCGGCCAGTAAAAAGCTTAAACCCCTCAATCTCAAGAGTGCTAAGGGCAGATTTATCACCTCCAAAATACCAGCGGTCAAACCGGGAGGCACCAGCCAGAAGCGTGCGTTGATATACAGCAAGCGCCTCACCAATACGGTCCGCGGATGGCCCCTTGCCAAAAGCCTTTTCAAAAAGACCTGCATAATCATCAAACCATTTAATTTTTTGGACCACAAAACCCACAGACGGGTTAGCCATCTCATTCGGTGCGGTGAGTGGAAGAATATATTGTGTCTCAAGCGCCGTTTCCCGCCCATCATGGAAGAACCGCTCATAATAGGCAACATTCAAGAGGCCGGGTGCATTGCGCCGTACAGTCTGGCCCGCCATACCCTCAGGTGTAGCTCTGTCATTTTGTGTAAAGCCCTCTTCCGGCACATGACATGTCGCACAGGACATGCCTTCGTTCTGCGATAAGCGTTTATCAAAAAATATTTTCCGCCCAAGCTGAACTTTTGCCAGGCTGGGGGGATTTTCTTTGGGATGAGATAATTTCGGTAAACCGAGTGGCGGAGAAATCGTCCGGGCAAGGGCCTTTTTTGTCCAATCAGACTGCACCTTTTGAGAAGACGCAACGCTCCCTCCAATTGTATAAGTGAAAAAAACAACAAAAGCAAATATTGGCCGTATTCGTACCAATATGTATTGATAATAGTAGCAGCTTTTTAATAAGCGACTTTTAGGTCCAAAATAAAGCATTAAGTTAATCAGAAGTTTTATCACAGCGAAAACCCATGAGAATTCGAGTAAAAGCAATTTTCCGCAGCGTCATATTATCCGTTTTATCAGGAACAACTCTAATCTTCACGATCGTTGAAACACCGGGAAAAGACAAAAACCAAGAGCCCGCGGCCACAATTTTTGGGGAACTTAAATGCGAGATTGCAGGTGGCGGTAATTTCGTTCCCGGATCGACGGAGGACCTTGAGTGTATCTACGAGCCTTCTCCAGTGGGTGACACTCATTTTTACAAAGGTAAAATAAGACAGGCCATACCAAACAAAATTTTTCCTGAGGCCAGTGTTATCTTATGGAAAGTTTTAGCACATGCTGAGCCCAATGTTCCTGGAATGCTATCTGGCAACTATTATGACCCGCAGGCTAAGGCTGGAGACCCTTTAGGGGAGACAAGCGTCATGCTTATATCCCCAAAGAAGATTATTCTGATCCCGGAGTTTGCTGAGCTAAATATTGCGGCCGGAATTATCAGCTTAGAACTTTCAGCCCTGTAATAGTCAGTTCTCAAAGACCGACGTTCCCAAAAACAGCGAGGTTACGGTAAGACTCCGCACTTTGCCTAGAAAGATCAGGCCCGAGAGCTTTTGCATAATCCATAGCTCTGATGGCTCCGTTTTTAGAGCCGGTAATCATATTGCCCGTTACGGCTGCGTAGCCTGCTTGCGGGTCCGCTGAAATACCTATGCCAATCCGGGAATTACGGATGATATTATTATTTGCCGTAACGTCTCGTAAATATTTCCCCCAGCCAAGCAGCAACCCCGCAAAATCAGCATTTTCCACAAGGTTACCCGTTACGATTGTATCTGCTTCCACCGAAATACCAACGCCCCGCTCACCATTTCGCAAACTTAGATTCCGGATAAGATTGCCTTGAGCTACCGCAAGACGACCACCTTCATTAAAATTGGTGATGGAAATGCCGGTGGCGGCTTGATTAACCAAATTATTGGCGATCAACGCTGCTTCAAAACCGAATTCCGCATAGAGTGCCACCTCGCCAAGGCGCTGACATGAGTTGCCTAAAATTTGGCAGTTTGAGCTAGCGTTCGCACGGATCGCTGAAAAAAGACAATCTGTGATCCGGTTATTGGCCACGATGACTGAATCGGCGCGAAAGAGATTAATACCATTTCCATTTTGGCCCTTTCCGCCGCCTTGAGCCTTAATTTTTTCGATGCGGTTCATCGTAATTACAGTACCGTCTTCACCAACCTCGTTACGCCAAACTTGAATGCCGTTATTCCCGCAATCATGCACGTAGTTGTGGCAAATCTCTAACCCGCCTGCATCTAAGCTAAAAATGCCTGTTTGTTTAATGTTGCTAATGTCGCTGTCGATAATTCGTCCGGAACAACCTTGAGCCGCGACTCCATGGTGACTGCTATTGGTTAGTCGGCAATTCGTAAGTTCGAGCCCTTTGACATTGGTGAGAGAGAGAAGAGCAGCATTCTTCTCTGTAGGTGCATAAGGCTTGTTATCACCATCAAAAACAAGCCCCTCAAAACGGAGCCCTTCGGTATTCTTACTCATAAAAAATGTTTTAGAACCCGCATAGCGAAGTACCGATAAGCGCGGCACACCAATCAGATGTGTGTGTGGCCTGAGTTCGATCTGGTTGACATTATACTGCCCTGCAGGAATAAAAAGTGGGATTGATACTGCGGATGCCTTATCGATTGCGGCTTGAAGTTTTGGAGTTTGATCTGACTGAACAGAGGGCTGCAAACCGAATTCGATTGCATTAATAACCGGTGCACTGCCATGAGATGCTGCGGACGCTTTTCTCGGTCCTGCACTACTCGCTGCAAGTCCGGCACCCAAACCGATACCACTTGTAAGAATTCCACGCCTGTCCATCATCATCGGACGCTCCCACTTGATATGTCTATTTCTCAGACTGGTTTCTTGTTTAGAGCAAGATCATATTGTCGTCAGATATTACTCCGTAAATTGACCACGATAGTGGTGCGCCGCATTTCTCACAATCTCAATGGCTCCGGTTGCGAGATCACTCAGAGTGATCTGTGGTGGTGGCCTGACCACATCAGCATGACGAAATGTATGAAGATCGTGAGGTATTAGCGGAATATGCACAAATGAGACCAACCGAGGCAACTTCGCTTCAAGAGCATGGTAAAGCGAATGATAATATAGGAAATTGCAGAGATAACGTCCCGCGTCGTCTGATACATCCATTTTTAACTCACAAGAGTAACGAGGAGGCAACAGAGCCTTGATGGGTATATTAGTATGGAGACTTGCAGGGGCACCTTTCAACACCTCTGCTTCGACGGGAAGCTCTCCGTCAGCATCTACCGAACATGACACGCTATTATGTGCCACGGTCTCAACGCGCAAACTGTCCGCCGAGCGATCAACTCCGAAATGAATGACAATATTTGGTTCAATATCTTCAACGAGTTTGTCAAATTCTGCCTTAACAGTCTTCCAGGCAGTCGGCAAAACATGTGATGTCAGCTCTATATCGTGTTGTTTAACGTAGGGCTGTTCCACTATGAATCTCATAAGACGGGCAGATGGATTATCCACAACACCCGGAAATGGGCCAAAACCGGTGATAAGAGCGCGAATGGGCGACAAGTGCATAGGCCTATTTATAACAGATAGCAATACTCCAAAACTATGTATTTCGGTAAGGACGGACGCCATTCATAGCCCATTTATATTTCAATGAGTTGACCATGCATGTGTATTTGCCTATGTGAGCATTATGACAAAGCTTCCTATCATTACAATTCCGGACCCTTTGCTAAAAACAACCAGTAAGCCGGTTGAACGCGTTGATGATGAGCTTAGGAAACTCCTGGACGATATGCTGGAGACTATGTACGAGGCTCCGGGTATTGGGCTTGCTGCAATCCAAGTGGCGGTGCCACGCCGGGTTATTGTGATAGATATCGCTAAAGACGAACAACCGAAAAACCCGATCTACATCATCAATCCGGAAATTTTGGAAGTGTCGGACGAATTGCGGCTCCATGAAGAGGGCTGCTTATCAATCCCGGAAATTTATGCCGAAATCGAACGCCCTGCCAAAGTGCGGGTGCGTTATATCGATTCTGAGGGGCAATCTCAAGAACTTGAAGCCGAAGGGCTCCTCGCAACCGTAATACAACATGAAATCGACCATCTAAATGGTGTGCTGTTTATTGACCATCTCTCAAAATTAAAACGAGACCGGCTGGTGAAGAAATTTATAAAAGGCATTAGGAACGCAGAATCGGTTTGAGGCTGTGTTTTTTTTCAAGACCAATCAACTCACATCCCCTCACTCTCCAAACTCTTCCATCTCCGGAATACGGGTAAAGGCTATTTTGGCGCCGGGATAATGGGCGGAGATAGGGAGTTGCGATGCAAGGGTTACCGCATCACGGCCAAAACGGCGGTTCAATTGATCGAGGGTATCCCATAGGCCTTCCCGACGTCTTTGCCAGCGATAGCCATCACGCTCAAACCAGTTGAAGAGGCTTGGTTGAATAGTTTCGCTCTCATGCAACCGGTGCAGATGAATGGCAACTTTCGAGCACGTTGCCCCACGGCCAAATTCATTTACAAACTCCGACCAAAACGCATCTAAGGTTTGCAGAAGAATGAAGCTATCACATGTATATGGAAAGCGAGCTGTGGTTTCGAAACGAGTTTTGTTGGTAAGCTTGGCCTTGAGTGTGAGGGCGCCGGCAGATAATCCGTGCCGGCGCAAACGTTTTGCCGCTTTTAACAATAAAGACCGAGCAGCCAGATGCGCCTTGTTTTGGGGACGGATTTCCGGCGCAAGCACACGGCTGTGACCAATGGTGCGCTTTTGCGTCTCCAGATTGGGTATCTCATAGCCATGTAAGGCATACCAAAAACGCTCACCCTGCACCCCGCCCCAAACCTGCCGGACATGTTTGGGGTCTGCATTCCACAGGGCCTCGATCGAACCGATATTTGCACGCCAAAGCCTCTCATTCATAGCTCTATTGATGCCCGGCAAATCCATCAGCGACAGATGAGACAGGCATCCAGGCAACGCCTCACTACGCAAAATAACAAGGCCATCCGGTTTTTGAAGATCGGTGGCCAATTTGGCAAGAAACTGGTTGGAAGCAAGCCCGATTGAACTTTTTAGATAAGGACCGACATGCTTGGCGAGGCCCTCCTTTATTTGCCGCGCCAGAGACAAAGCGTTATCAGGCTCTCGCTCTGATCCCATAAGCCGACAGGCCACCTCATCAATTGGAACAAACTTTATCGATCGGTATATGCCTGTTGATCTCCTCAATTATCCGGGTGTGGTACTCGGCATAAACCTCGTGACGGGCGAGCACCAATACCAAATCAGGGCACAGCTTTTTTGCTTCATAGATCTTTGTCCCGGTTTTTATGCCATAAGCCTTGGCCTCATAGCTTGCAGCAATCGCACATGTCGAATCAGTCTCCATGGGCACAACCGCGACAGGCCGTCCCCGAAGCCAAGGACACTCTTGCTGCTCGACACTGGCAAAATAGCTGTTGAGATCAAGAAAGAGGCAATTCAGACCGCAGGCAGGTTTCATCGGACACCGAGAGAGGCAGATTTTTTGAATTTATGATCCTATCACAAAATAAGAACA
>CBDCYM010000008.1:0-19730 GCA_965224165.1 Methyloligellaceae bacterium
CACCCGAAAGAAAAGGAAATCTGTGAGCTCCAGGCCAAAGCCGCTTTCAACCTGATCACCATCTACGGCAAGGCTGGGGAGACCGGAGAGGCGCGGACCCTCTATGCGGCGCTGGCGGCGCTCGCGCAAAAACACCCGGACGAAAAGGAAATCCGTGAGCTCCAGGCCAAAGCCGCTTATAACCTGACCACCGACTACGGCAAGGCTGGGGAGACCGGAGAGGCGCGGACCCTCTATGCGGCGCTGGCGGCGCTCGCACAAGAACATCCGGACGAGCTACCATAATAAATGTCAGAGAAGCGTCACATAGCGACCATGTACACAATACCTTCCCACTATTACCAATAATGGGAAATCAGCCTTTCAAACGCTGCATTCAAAAAAACTTAAAGTGTTGGACTTGTAGGAGTATTCAGTCAGGATGCATGTCAGCTAACTGTTGGAGGGCTGCTGTAAATCGAGTACAGCACGAGCGGCCGCAAAGTGCACAGGAGCAGAACAGTTCGCATATCAGCGAATAAACGCTTAATTCATCCAACGGCGTGTGACAGTCCTTCGCATAAGGGGGCTATATTTGCATAGCATACCCTGTTGTTTGCGATGCTAGATGCCTTAATTCCGCGTGCGTTTATTATCTCGGTGATGCTGACCAAGGATGCAACTATGGAACTCTACAAGTTCATGGCTCCTAATATTGCTGAGCTATTTCTCTCCAACCTTAGAATTCGGTTCACTTCTCCCGTAGAATTAAATGATCCGTATGAGTTCAGAGCTAATATTGAGGATAAAGTCTCGGACGCGAAGAGTGTTATCGACGGCATACCAACAGATGTTTTCCTGAATGATGACATCATGGGAATTGCATCCCGACTAATGGCACGGCTAAGTGATCGTATAGGAATTTGCTGCTTCACTAAAAATGTAGATAATATACTGCTTTGGAGCCACTACGCAGCCAATCATACAGGTGTAGCATTTGCTTTTGACGCCGATCATGAGTTTTTTAAAAAATACAACTGCTCAAATGTAGTTTACACAAAAGACAAGCCAATTGTTACGGGGCATGAACTGCGCGCGACCGAATTCGACTATTATGATCGACGCTGGCCCGGCTGGAGATACTTTTTAGATAAACGGGCAGATGTTTTTTTGACCAAATCACCAGCATGGCAATACGAATACGAGGTTAGGTTGATTGCGGAGCTGGACTACTTAGATGGAGAACCGGGTTGCGACCACGCAATGCCGCGATTTACACCGCTTGCACTCCACCTGCTCGATCGACAGCTTATTAATGTTCCACCGGAAGCTGTTACGAAGGTTATCTTAGGTCCCAAGCACCAAGTTGCCAATCACGACTTCGGCCTTAAGTATATGTCAGACGACAACTTTGGACTTGAGCAGGTGTTGAGATTTTTTATACAATCGAATGAACATCTTTCTCATGTAAAGGTGTTGAGGGCTCACGCAAATTTTTCAGATTATTCGCTTTCTTTTTTTGATCCGTTAGATGAAGACATAGCAAGGTGTTATTTGCACCCGCAAGAAATCAAATTGTATAACCTCGGTATGAAGGGCCCTATTGGTGATCGTGATATGAAAGCATTGACTGACGCTGTGCAAGCCCGGAAGTGAGGTCGACATGACTTCATACGAAGGTCGGCGACGGGTCACCTGCGTGCTGTTCAGCTACTGCTCGGCCACACCAAGATCGAAAGCACGGTTCGCTACCTCGGCGTTGAGGTTGACGATGCACTTGCAATCGCCGAACAAATCGAGGTCTGAAATCAGGGGTGGAGCTTCCACGCTCCGCCCTCCACCGACAGGAAGAGTCGTGCCAGTAGCGGTCACACCCTACGGCCATAATCAACATGATCCTAGCGACTGCTTTTCCACCTTAACGGACTTAGCTTGGTCGCTGCACCCTTTGGACATATGAGCAAACATATGCAGGGTGGCTAGACTTCAGTTTTTGAACCGACTCGGAAGTTTGGTTTGGTGCAATCGTAGGGCGCAATGCATTGCGCCACTCAGAGGCTGGGACCGGTCGAGAGCCACATTCTTAAGCCCTACGCGTGCAGGACGATACCGTTCAGATAAGTCCAACGGACTTGACGATGAGAATTGTCACTATGCAGATGAATCCGTGGCCGATGCCACATATATTTGGTGGGGTGATTCCGAAACGAACGAAGATCTATCGAAGTCTCCATAGAGAGCGAGAATCTTGAAGCCCGCGTAATGTAGGAGCGTCTGGAGCTCCTTTGGGAAAAAGATTTTCAGACGCAGCTGGTTCTCAAATTCCTCACCTCCAACGACGTAGTGCAAGTTGGACGTCATAATCTGGCTCGCACGGTCATAACGTACTCGCTCGAAGACAATGATCTCATCGCCTGACTCCGGGTCCTCGTAGCGTGAGATTTCTCGTTCTTCATTCGGACTCCTGACAAGAAGTTCGAGTTTCGGATTGAACATTGCGACAACAAAAACGCTGCTCATTTCCATGTGGGCTTTTACGCAACGAAAGCACTGCTCGACTTGTCCCAGGTCATAAAGATGCCCGAGCGAATTGAACGCCAGAATGACAGTCTGGAACTTCCGGGCAAGACTAAAGGCCCGCATGTCAGCGTGTATGAACTCTGTGTTGGCAAGCGCTTTGTTCCGAGCAACTGAAAGCATTGACTCTTCAATATCGCAGCCAACAACCTCGATTCCGCCCCGTGCCACCGGAATGGTTACTCGCCCAGTTCCGCAGGCAAGCTCAAGAACAGGTCCGCCAAATTCCCTTACTATGTCCTCGTAAAAGTTGATGTCGGCCGTCAGAGCCGCATACCGCGCGTCGTACTGAACGCCTCGCTTGTAGAAGTTATCAAACACGTTCAATTCATCTCCGATGAGGTCGTCAGAACATGTTTGGCACAATAGCAGTGCTGAAGGCTTGGGTGAAGGCCCTACGGAGGGATTGATGTTGGGGAGCAATCCTACTCGCCCAATGACCGCAAGTGGGCCAAGAATGGACGTCAGCTCATAATCTGGCATACTTACTTGCCGAAGTGGACTGTCTTCATTTCAAGGTTGTTGGCCTTAAAATTCCAAAGAAAACGTCAGCAACTCGATCATTTTTTTCTTGTTTTCCAGAGCTCCAACCTGCGTGAATCCGAGTTTTTCCAGCACGCGGATTGAACGCTGATTTTTCGACATAGCAGCCGCCCTGGCAGATTTCAGATCCCAGTATCGTGCCGCATCCTCAAGTGCTACTTTTGCTGCCTCTTGAACATATCCTTGCCCCCAGTACGACCTACCGAGCCAAAATGACAACTCGGCCTCTCTTTCGGCAGTATTCCGCCGCCGCAACGTGAGACAACCGATCAACGCACTGTCGTGTTTTGTTATGATGGCGTGCTGCTTTAGCAATCCCTCTGCTACCAGCTCGGCTGTGTTTTCGATCCAGAGTTTTGCCACATCAACCGGATAAGGATGAGGAATGTTGATTGTCGTTTGCGATACGCTCCTATCCCCGGCCAAGAGGGTTAATCGTTCAGCATCATTCATGCGGATTGGCCTAAGGCGCAATCGTTGTGTCGCAAGGTCAGACGTGGGAACCGATGTGTGTAGGCTGTCTTCCATCGCGGTATCTCATTCCCCTACTTGAATTCATGGCATTACGTTGCCTTGACCGTAGAGACCTCGGACGAAAAGGGCGTATTTGCCATGAGGGCGGAAAGTCGCGTTCAAGTCAAATGCATTGATCAGCAGACACCGACTCGGACGGTAGGATTACCCTCGTTTGCTGAATCTGACCCTCAGCACAAGCCCACAGCTACATTAAACCTGAGTCCGCTTCTGCATGATACCGTTGAAAAAGTCTTCGACTAAACTTCAAAGGACGCGCACATAGAACGAAACCCCATGAAATCTCCGAAATAGAAATCTGATTCCGAAAAATTCCCTCAAAAGAAATAGAATGCTACTTTTTCTGCTCACTGTATGGGGCATTGGACATTTTCAACACTATCGCATCAAAGGAGACATTATTAGCCTTATCTATAGATGGAAGTGCGTCATTTTCCGACAATATTCAAGGGCCATGACGATCAGACGTTGGCTGGAAAACAGGCGAACCCCGATGCAGCGGTGCATCAGGGTTCGCGGTATTTGGTGCGAATTAAAGGGCAATAGATTTAGACCTTTGACCTAAACCGGTATTGTTCAAAATCATGTCCCGAACTGTCGATATTATCTGCCGGTGATGACTTTGTAAGGTTTGCGATGCTTGTCGAGATCATCGCTGGTACCTGCGCTGACTTTACCGTCCTTGTACCATGTGAAAATCCAATTGTTTTCTCCATCGACTCCCATTCCGACAATATCAGATGGCGAATAGCCGGAGGGAAGGGAATAGCGGTAAGGTCTGCGATGCTTGTCGAGATCATTGCTGGTTCCGGCGCTGACTTTACCGTCCTTGTACCACGCAAAAATCCAGTTGTTTTCTCCGTCGACCCCCATTCCGACAATATCAGATGGTGAATAGCCGGAGGGAAGGGAATACCGGTAGGGTTTGCGATTCTTGTCGAGATCATTGCTGGTGCCGGCGCTGACTTTTCCGTCCTTGAACCAGACAAAAATCCAGTTGTTTTCTCCGTCAAGCCCCATACCGGCAATGTTAGACGGTGAGTAGCCAGGTGGAAGAGCATAACGGTAAGGAATACGATAGTTGTGAAGACGTGAAGAGGAACCGGCCGTTACCGTTCCATCTCTGCTCCAGGCAAAGTTCCAATTGTTCTCGCCATCTATCGCGAAGCCAACCATATCCCTGGGGACGTACCTGTCTTTTCCAGGGCCGGGCCAAGGGTTTGGTTTTCCCGTGAGATAGCAAGCCTCAATCTGCTCGGGAACCGTATTGCCATAATATTTCGAACCGTTATCGTTTGCGCGGTGGTTGAGCCCATTATTATGCATGGTTTCATGGGCGATAACGCTTGCAATTCTGAGCGGCGTGTTGTTACGCACAAAATCGCGATCCATATTCATAACGCCTCGCTTCATGTAAACTCGATGAGCACTAGCGTTTGCACTATCAAGATTTCGGCACTTGAATTTTGTGACCTTTGCCCTAGTAAGCAAACCAACAATCTTGGTTGGTCCCTCTCGATTGTGTTCGACAAGATAGGCCTTATCCATACACCGAATTAGCGCAGCACGTTCGTTGCGTGCTTTCCTCCGATAAAGGCGATAACTCTCTTCAATTTTTTTGGTAAGCCCTTTGCCGCATTGGCGAAATTTGAGTTTGTCCGCTGCCAGAGCCTCACCATGTGTGAAGAGCGCGGTTGCGATGGCGATACCTAAACCAATGGTGCTAGAACATCTCTTTGTACACATCTGCTATACTCCTGGTGAATTGTTATTGCACCCGTAGGTAGGGGCCGTGCGAAAAAAGGTTCAATTCTCCAGGTTCAAGGACACCTTATCCTGGTGTCCAATAGGCGCAGCAAAATGTCTCAGGCGTCTTGAGAAACAAATATTCTCTTCAGCCGTGCAAATATCATTATCGTCTGAATTGGGTCACCTCCTTCCTGTTGCTTTGCGCACCGTTTGTCTGTTTCGGCAGCATCGCATTGAAAGCGGTCAGAAAACAAGGCGGTACGGTATAGCGGTTTCAGGTGGGTAGTATCTTGTCTTTCTCTTTGGTTCGCGTAAGGAGAAAGACGATGCTTGAAAATCGAATTCCCAAAGAATCTAAATGCAGTCGCGTCCCTTGGAACAAGGGAAAGCTGACCGGGCAGAAGCCACCTTTGCAGCCACGCCACGTTTGGGCGATTCGGACGCAGCTTCAATTGACCGGCAAGATACGTGATCTGGCTCTGTTCAACTTGGCCATCGACAGCAAACTTCGTGGCTGCGATGTCGTTTCCATTCGGGTTGAGGATGTCGCACCGCATGGATACGCCCTCGACCGCGCAACGGTTAGACAGAAGAAAACTGGAAGGCCGGTCAAGTTTGAACTGACGGATCATACCCGTGCCGCTATCGATGATTATTTACGGGCGGACGGCCGCAAATCAGGGGATTATCTTTTTGGTGGCCGCAAATATCCCGGCTGTCACTTATCGACCCGACAATACGCCCGGCTGGTTGGAGATTGGGTGGCACTGACAGGTCTTGATCCGTTGCAGTTCGGCACGCACTCATTGCGTCGGACAAAAGCAACATTGATCTATCGGAAGACCGGTAACCTGCGTGCTGTTCAGCTACTGCTCGGCCACACCAAGATCGAAAGCACGGTTCGCTACCTCGGCGTTGAGGTTGACGATGCACTTGCAATCGCCGAACAAATCGAGGTCTGAAATCAGGGGTGGAGCTTCCACGCTCCGCCCTCCACCGACAGGAAGAGTCGTGTCAACAACGGTCAATCGGATGCGCTAGATTTCATCTTTTCCTGTTTGAAGATGAATTGCGCATCGCGTCTGTAATCAATTGAAATGGCTCAAACTGGAGCGGAGTGAGAGATACTGCCGCTCTCACCGTAAGTCTCGCATGGCATCCATCATGATTTGACGTTCAATACGGCGCATTATTGCGTCGTCGAGATCGCCGTCGGATGGTTGTGAGGAGGGGAGAATAGGCGCTCGTCGCCGCTTTGTAGGTTGTATTCTCTCTTTTCCGTGCCTTCCCATTAGGGCAGCTGCCAGCGCATCTTTTGTCGCTCCGCCTTTTTTTGCCCAACTAATCTCATATTTTAAGCTGTCTTCATTCGCTCCATGAACCGATGCCCATGAGATAAATTCCAAAAGATCATCGCGGCCACGCTTATCACCTGCTTGCACTCGAGCTAAACCTCTTACGCGACGCGCTTCGATGTTCCCTGGCATCATTTTGGCGGCAAAGTCCGCAGCCTTCAGAACAGAGTCAGCCAGTTCAATGGACACGCCGGCGTGTGCAGCACGCATCGCGGCAAGCGGGTTCCCTGAGTCGATTGTCTCAATCGCTGTTTCGCTAAGCAGAGCGTTCGCCTCAGCCATTTGCCCGCTGGTAAACGCTTCTACGGCCAGCTCCGTTTTGTGACGGAAAACCGAAGCGTGTTTGGGCAAGGAGAGAAATGTCTTTTCGTAGGGGGCTCCAGATAGGACCTGGTCCCATTCGGCCTTCGTAACGTTTCGTGCAATGACCCTTTTGGCCTTGTCAATCAGGCCCGCTGTGCCGAGGGCCCATACTGTTGCGCCTCGTGGATTGAGAATCGTTAGACGGCTATCGCTCATCAAGACCTTCCCGCTGGCATTTAGCATGCTCAGACCAACCGAGCCGTTCTTCTTATTCAATTTTAAAAGTGGCGTTACCTGCTCATTTGTTGAAAATGCTTGGTATTTTTGGGCAAACACGAGGTATAGCGAGTTCGAGCTAAATTCTAGCGTTTCGTCCCCGGTTTGCTCAGGGAGATTCCGAACAAGCTTAACCTCGCCATCAGGCGTACGCCACCAAATGCGCAGCGGGTTGTCGCGCCCTCTATTCGCCATCCAATTGTTGTCTGGCGAGAACTTGATGTCCCAGCGTGCTGTTACTTTTGTACCTGATGCTAGTTCAAAATTCGGTGGCTTTATCTCATTTGAATTTCTGTCAATCTCAGCAAGGATGTAAAAAGCTGCATAGAGGCCCTTCCCCAAAATAAACCATCGCGAGTCTGGATCGAACATCAGGCTAAGTTGTTGGGCAGGTGCTTCCATCTCAAATTCAAAAACGGGGTTCTCCAGATCAGCTGTACGCCAAAGGCGAACCTTTTTCTGGCGTTGGGCCATAATCCCGTCGACAGTGGCAACCCATCCTCCGTCCGGACTAAATTCAACGTGCGCATGTCCTCGATGCCCATAAATAGTTTGCGGATTTTTTCTCAAATCGGCCTTCAGGTTCCAAATAAATGCTTTAATGTCTGGCCTAACCTTTTCAAATCTAGAGCCTGATACATTTGGAACATATTCGCTCACAAATAACTTGCTATCATCTCTACTAAATTCGAGGGTGCTGATCTCTTTTGTAGAGGATAAAATATTTATCGGTTCCGAGAATTTGCCATTTTTTACAGCACGCAGCGTGATTTCTTCGGTTGTTTTCGTCTTTTTTGAGATCTTTTCAACTAACCAATGACCATTGGGGCTAAATCTGACTTCGCCCCCACGGTAACCCCCTATCACGTTTATACGCCCGGCCTTTGATGAAGCTGTTGAGACGTTGAAAAGCTGTTGAGCCGATCTAAGCAACAACCAATCTCCAGTCGGAGAAAATTCAGCCATGTCAATTTCTGAAGGGCCACCATTCAGTCTAATGATCGCAGATGTCAGATCATCTGCTGTTAGGTTCACTAGGAATCTGTTTTTGGTTTTGGAGCTGGCGCCATGCAAGAACATCCAGCGGTTATCATCGGAACAAACGACTTTCGCATATTCCGCCTTGCCGTCGTCGGCAAGGCTCCAAGGCAATGTAGTCGATGATCGTCTAATGCTACGGTTGGGATCTCTCCATATCCTGATGCTGCCGGAAGTAGTTTCCCCAACTAGCCACGTGTTTGAGGGAGTAGAGCAGCCTGACAATCCTCGAACACCGTACAATGTGTTGCCGCCGTCCTGCCCCTGACATTCACGGCTGGTATCGCAAATTGTAGCTACATCTGTATTGCCGCCGCCAGCGGCGAGCCATCGACCTGAGGCGGAGAAACGAAGCGATGTCGTGCCCAAAGAATTTATTTTCACAACATTTTCTAAGGTTCGATTCTTGTCAGTAACTGTTAAGTCAGTCAGATCAACAAGAAGGACCGTGCCGTCGGTCATACTGGAGGCGAGTTGCGTACTTTGCTTATCGAATATCAATTCTTTTGGGACTTTGGTGTCGAGCGCGATTTGATAAGGTGATTCCAATGAGGAACGAGTCGTCACATCCCAAAGCTTAATCGTCCTGCGATTACCAACAGCAAGCCACCGGCCATCTGGGCTAAAATTGAAAAATGTGGAATCGTTTGTTTCACCGGAAAAGGAAGTGAGTTTTATGGGCTTAGCGCCTGAAATATCCCAAACCTCTCCCCCAATTTTGTCCGGATCCGACCGAGGTGGGCTAAGTCTTTTGGGCTTAGGGCCAGATGTGTCCCAGGCCTCAAAGGCTTGATCTAAGTTTAGCGGTTTAGGTGGATAGTAGATTTTACGCGTAACCACTAAAAATCGGTTATCGGAACTCACATTAGAAATGTGAGGTTGATCCTCACTTTTCGCGGATGTGCTTCCCTTTATTTCAATTTTTGTCGAAGTGATTTGGTCTTTGATGCGTAGCAGTGTGTAGTCGAACAAGCTATGTTGGACAAGTATCGTATCGCCGTCAGAACTATATGATATATGATCGAATGAGCGGGATAAGGTCATCTCTCGTAGAGATTTAAGCGTCTTATTAGGTGCAAGTCTCCAGATCCTTAAAACACTATCATTCCTTGAATACGTGCTAACCGTGCTGCCATTAGGGCTTACTAGCAATGTTGTTGCATTCCGCCATTCTGAGGGGGTATCGACCTCCTCAAAGTTATTGTTGGTTTCAAAAATGCGTGTATGACCTTGCCGATCCTGTGCAATAAGCCAGCTGTCGCGAAAAGCAAAATCTACTTGAGTGAATGGACTGGAAATGGGCGCAAAATGACGGCGCCAACTTTCGGCTTGATTGATGTAAATCTTAACAGGTTTTCGGCCTCTCGACTCGTCCAATTCCCAGACGTATAGGTGCCCTCCGTTCGTCCCGTACGCTATATATTGCTCGTCTGAGCTGAGGGATAAAGACGACACGCTCTTATTTAAGCGAGAATACAGCTCATATGCGTCGTCAAACTGGCTCAATCCACGAAATTTAGGCCCGGATATTTGGCCTAAAGCACGACGGAGCACTTGTTCGGCAGGACCACTTCTTTCCGTACTGTCATCTAAACGGCGAAGCGCATGAACTGCATAGAGACCGGCAGTTTCTGGATTAGTGTCAACAATAGCCGTAGCAGCATTCGTAAATGCGATGCCTTCGGCAAGTCGCCGTTCTCTTTCAGCAGCAAGACGACGGTCATCCGCTATTTTTGCGGCCCACGTAGCGCCAACTGTCAGCAATACTAATATGACTGCGATCGAAAACCGCACAAATTGGCTAGTTTTCGCTCGCGCAAAACTAGCTTGTACAAAGTCGCTTTCTGCGCAGTTTAAACCCGGAAAATTGGAGGACTCGAGGGCTTTCGCGAGTGGCAATCGATCTTTGTCTGACCAAAGGAGCCCTCGGGTCTTTCGATTTGATGCCACCCAAGCTTCGGCATCAGCCGTAAGTTTACGTAAATTGAGGATAGATTGAGCATCATTCCGCACCCACTCAAGGAGGCGGCCCCAGCCAAAAATGAGAGCGTCGTGGGCAAGCTCAATATGAGGCTCATTACCCACGTTGTCGCGGACAATAAGGCGGGCTCTATCGAGTTCTTTGAGGATGGATTCAATTCGTGTATTTTCTTCCGCATCGCTCCAATCGAGTTCTTTACGCGGCACCCGGCGGCGTGCAAATTCACCCGATTCCACGGAGACCAAGCGCTGGAGTACCCGGCGTGCCGTAGCCTGGTGTGCCACATCAAGTCCATCAATCACTTGGTTGGCGCGCAAACGAAGCGATCCCGTCACTCCTCCTTTGAGAGCCTCATAATCCTGACTGGTTAGCGTCCGGTCATCACTTCTACGCTTAAGGTAGTTCTCGTACATCTCGCTGAGCGCGAAGGACAAAAGCGGCAATGCCCCTGGCATCTGCACGACCTCATCGACCAAGCGGTCGACAAGCTCTTCAGACTCAAACCGCATCACCCTCACGGCAGCTGGCTCTTCTACAACCTGGCGCAGTTCGTCATGAGTCATCTGCGGAACGAGATACCGTGCCGCCTCCCAGCGGTCTGAGAGCGGAGATTGCGCAAACAACGGTTCGAACTCAGAACGCACGGTGAAAAGCACGCTTAGACGCTGTCCGGTACTCTTCAGGGCATTGGCAAAGAGCTGGAGATACCTCTTCGCGACATCGGTGTCGCGGTTCATGGTGATCAGTTCTTCCGCCTGATCAACGACAAGCAAGATTTGCTGTTTGCCCTTTTTCGCCTTCACCCAATCGGACAGTGCCGTGGCATCTGTCTTGAGGGTTTGCGCATCAGGAGTTTTGGCATTTGCTTTGCTGACTTTTTTTAAGGCAATCGCGAGACTTGCAAATGGTGTTGGTCCTGGACGTACAAGAATAGGGCAGATTGTGTTATCGAGTCTTGGTAGTAACCCTGCTTTCACGAGGCTCGATTTGCCGATGCCGGAAGGACCGGTCACTACAATGAATTTTTCGGACGGTATCTCCGGATTTTGTTTGGTGGCTTTCCTACCCAAGAGTCGATTTCGTAGCGTTTCGCTTGCTTCGGCCCGCCCAAAAAACAAATCGGATTGTGCTGTCTCGTAAGGTCTGAGGCCGCGCCAAGGATTGGCGTCTGGATCCAAAGCTGGTGCAGGCGGAAGGTCAAGTTCCTTCCCCGGAACCAGGAAAACGAACTGGCCCTTGTCATGCTTCTTCAGCGGCCACAGAATCGGTGTTTGCCGAACAGGCTTTAGTTGATCCTCAAGGTAGAGATAAAGCTCGGTTGCAGTGATAACGCCATCAGACGTGCCATCTGCTGGCGCCATATCGGCGGCACCCCTCAATCCACGGATCAAGGCAGCAGCGAAAGGCGAATGCTTTTGTTTCTTGCCTTGCTGATCTCTCTTTCCCAATGTGTGATCAGCGGCAACATCAAGCGCCTTCTGATCGTGAGCCGCCGAGGCGATTGCTTGCCAAGCCGCGTCCTGGACGTACCAAGCATATCGTTCGTCATGCAAATTTTCAGGCACAAGTGCCAAATGCCGTGTGCTTGACCAACGGAGAGCACCGGCAAAGCAGCAGTCCAAAACCACCAACATGTGTCGGCATTTCACCTTTGACAGAGCTTCATGAAGCTCAACCATCGGTAGGAAGCGCTTTGTCGAATCGCGCTCCGCGTCCTGCGGAAGAATAAACCCCTCCGGGCCCTCATCGCCCTCGACTGCAACCCCGTGGCCTGCGAAGTAGAACAGCACACGATCGTCGCTGCCAACACGGTTCGGCAATTCTGTGAAAAATTTTCGAATTGCTTCGAGAGTTGCCTCATTTTCGGACATTACCTCGGTCTCAAAACCATGGTTCCGGCGCAACTCTGCAGCAAGCGCGTCTGCATCAGCGACAGGCGTCTGAAGCTTGGGAATGCCATTTGCATAGCCATCAATCGCGATAAGGAAAGCCAAGCTTCGGTCAAATTCGTTCAATGTGACGCCCGATTCAAATATTGCTTAGGTCTATTCATGTACTTTGGTAAAGTCTCATGCGGATTTCAAGGATATTTGATATGTCGAATATATTTGCATTACTTGTGGGCATAAACGACTATGCTCCAGAGGTTGGCAAGCTAGCCGGCTGCCTTAACGACGTCGATCACTTCCATGACTTTTTGGAAGCCGATTTCGACCCAGGCAAGCTGAACGTCGAAGTCCTGAAGGACGCCGACGCGACGCGCGACAACATCATCCGCCTGTTCGACACCCACCTCGGCCGGGCGGGCGCAGACGACGTCGCCCTGTTTCACTACAGCGGCCACGGAGCGCGCTGGGCGTCGGCGAGTGCCTTTCACAAGTACTATCCGGACCGCAAGGACGAGGGGCTGGTCTGCTACGACAGTCGCCGCTCGGGTGGCTACGACCTCGCGGACAAGGAGTTGGCGGTGCTCATTGCGCGGCTGGCCGAGAAGGATCCCCACATTGCTGTTGTGTTCGACTGCTGTCACTCGGGTTCGGGAACGCGTGGTGTTGACGACATAGTCCATCTTAAGGCCCGCCAGACCCATGAAGTCTTCGAGGAGCGTCCGCTCGAGAGTTACTTGGGCGGCTACTTTGCCCAGCTTGAGAAGGACGGCAGGCCGCTGACCATTCCCGAGAGCCGACACATCTTGCTCGCCGCGTGTGAGCGCACACAGAAGGCATGGGAGAACCGTGAGCACCGTGGAGTTTTTACGTTCTCAATGCTGGAAGTGCTTGAAAAGCTCGGCAGCGCCGTCAGCTACGCCGAGCTCTTCACCAGCTGCCGCGCGGCCGTTCGTGAGCGTGCCGACAATCAGAACCCACAATTCGATTGCTATTCGCGATTCAACTCCAATTCCGGCTTTTTGGGCAAACCCGCAAGGCGCGGCACCAAGCGCTACGGCGTGTCGCACAGCCAGGGTTGGTATGTCGACTGCGGTGCCGTCCACGGGCTGCCAACCGATCCGCAAAAGAGCGTCACGATGGCGCTTTACCCGGAGAACGACCCTGAGTCACTTGCTGGCCACGCCACGACGACCGGCGTCGGCGCACAGCGTAGTACTCTTGAAATTGACTTCCCGGGAGAAATCGGCGCGCGCTATCGCGCTGAGGTGACGAGTCTCCCGGCGACACCGATCCCGGTTTACTTGCGAGGCGATCCGGCGGCGCTAGCGACCCTGGTTGGAGGGCTGGAGCAAGACGGCTCCGTCGGTGTGGAGTTCGTAAACTCGCCAGTAGGTACCAGATACGAAGTGTTTGCGGCAGACAAAAGACTACAATTGCTCGAACGCGAGCCTGTGGCACTTATCCAGGGAGCGGAAGGTTATTCTGAGCACGCGGCCGGCTATATTCTCGCTGCTCTCAAGAATCTGGCAGCCTGGGAGCGGGGGTTGATGCTCCAGAACAGCGGTACACTGCTCGACACTTCACAGGTGGACTTTTGGTTTAGCGAAATCCTCCCCGACGGCAACGAGCACCATTATTCCGAAGCCGACGACGAAGCGGGCACAGATCCGCTGCGCCACATCCGGCGGGTCACGATCGATTTTTCCAAAGAGGGGAACAACTGGCGGCGGATACCTGGAGCCTTTCGGGCGCGCAATCGCACCGACCAAACCCTCCATCTGGCACTATTCTATTTCTCTCTCAACTACGGCATCTACCAGATGACCAACAATCCGGTTCCGCCTGGAGACGACGAGGTTGTCCTCTGGGAGTCAGGCGCCAAGCAGTGCTTCTTTCTGCCCGAGGACGAGAATGAAGCGCTCGACCGCTTCAAGTTGATCGTCAGCACAGAAAAGGTTGACGACTTCCTATTGACGCAATCGGACGTCAAGACCGGCGAGATCCACCCGGCACCCTTGGGAGGAGAGATCCGGACCGGAGCGCGCGCTGTCGATGGCTTCGGGAAGCCCGAGCGCAAGAAGTACCGCGACGAGTGGTTCACCAAGATGATCGAGGTCAAGATCGTGCGCCAGGCTGACCGGATCGGTTCCGAGGACACCTCTCTGGCCGACCGCAGGATCACGATCAAGGGCCACCCTTCGGTAACCGCCAACTTGAGCCTAACATCCGCACGAGCCGGTAGCCGCACCGCCGACTCCGGCTCAGGCATCTACGAAGCGCTCGAGCGTCTGCCCGCCGCCTCGGGCGAGGGCCGGCCGTTCCAACTTGTAGACTTGGGTGGCGGACGCAGCGCCGGTTCGCCGATTGATGCCAGCGTGCTCGAGCTGACAGACATCCAGAACGCCGAGGCACTTGCAGAACAACCTCTGGAAATCGAACTAGACGTGCCACTGGAGGAGAACGAGGGTCTACTGCCACTAACCTTCGACGGCGAACACTTGCTCCTCGGAGGTGACGCCTATACCGACGACTCGGGAGTGACCCACGTTAGCGTGGACCACCTGCCTGACATACCGGACAACCGTCGCAGTCTGGGAGAGGCGCTCAAGCTGTACTTCTTCAAGACCTACTTGAAACGCGAGACTGTTAACCGTCTGCGCTGGGTTGAGTTCCGCGACGACGGTACGGTGGATCGCCGTGGCGATGGTGTCGCCGAGCAGGTCGATGGAGCGCAGAACATCCTGCTCCTCGTGCATGGTATCATCGGTGATACGGAAGGAATGGCCCGGGGGCTGCGGCTCGTTTCTATTGAGGGCGGGCAGAGCCTGGACCAGGAATTCGACCTAGTACTGACCTACGATTACGAAAACCTGACCACGCCGATCGAGGAAACGGCGGCCGACTTGAAGCGACAACTCGAGACCGTTGGCTTGCGATCCGACGACGACCGGCGGTTGACGCTTCTCGTTCACTCGATGGGCGGCCTGGTCTCGCGTTGGCTCATCGAGCAAATGGGAGGAAGCACGCTCGTCGACCACTTGGTAATGTGTGGTACGCCGAACTGCGGCTCGCCGTTCGGCCAAGTGGGAGCAGTGCGCAAGATCTTCAGCGTGCTGACCACCGTGGCGCTTAACTACTTTCCGGCTATGGCGCCGCTGGGATCGACCGTCCTTTTCGTGCTTAATCGCTCAAAGAAAGTCACGCCGACGCTCGAGCAGATGAGTCCTTCATCCGAGTTCATCGGCAGGCTCAACACTGGGGTTGCACCTCCTATTCCCTACACCGTACTCGCCGGTGACATCGACGCCTTTGAGGCGGACTCTGACGGCCTGTTCAGTAAACTCCTGACCAAGGCGAGCAAGGGCAGAGTGCTTGCTGCACTGTTCGGAAGCGATCATCACGATATTGCAGTCCGCGTCGACAGCATCCGCGACGTCGCACCGGCGTCCAAGAGCAACATTGCCTGCCATCACTTAAACTACTTCAGTTCGAAGCCAGGGCTGCAAGCGCTGGCGGCGGTCACCTGGCGCGACTGACTGAGGCAGCTTCGGGTCAAAAGCGCTTATCAATCCAATAAAAATAAATGTCAGAAAAGCATCACATAGCGACCATGTGCACAATACCTTCCCACAATTGCTCATAGTGGGAAGTGAATGTTGCAAAATCTGCTTTTTGGTGAGTCCTTTAATCAGAAAAAAAGTGGTGCTTGAAAAGCGCCACCCTATACGGCTGCATGGCAGCCGCCCCGCGCGAGGGATCGTGACCTTTGGCCGGTGCGCCGTTGTGGTGCGAAGAAGAAAGGAGTATTCATACGAACGAAGCTTACTGGTAGAGCTTTATGTCCACCCGACTTACCGGTACCGAAAACGGTTGAGATGCCGAAAGGCGAACGGGAACATAGCATGTCGGGAAAAGTGCCAAAGTCCGGCGCCGCAGCCGGGTGGAGGTTTCAGGACAAGGTGTGCATGGTGAAAGCTGTATTGCCTAAATCCCAGTTTCCAGTTGCTAAAAGGTTGGCTGTGGCGAACGCGGCTGAAACGCCATACCATGCAGGACGAAGATGTCGGCCTATGACTTCCGTCACCAGTCTGCATGGAACAGCCCCTGTCAGGGGATCAAGGAAACGAACGGGGCACCTAAACACACCGTAACTCCTCACACGTGCAACTACGGGATCGCCTGTAGCTGGTTTGGAAACAGACCTGTATGGCAACGGAGCCGTCATAGTACCCAAATGCCCGGTTGTAACGACCGGGACAGCCGTCACCACACTGAGACGGACGGATAAGCGTATAAGGCCGGGTGACCGGACCGAAAGCGCCTCTGACCGGGGGAAGGACGATGCTGCTAAGAACGGCATTTGCAGTATGTGTAGAAATGATCTTACGAAGAAGAGGTATTGCTGATGCAAGCCGCTACCATTCAGAAGAGGATCAAATCACTGCCTATCTTGTCACAGTCAGGCAAGCGGATTAACGGTCTTCATCGTCTCATGAGATCATCCTATCTTTATGAGCGAGCTTATGTGAAAGTCTCCCGTAATAAAGGAGCTTTAACACCTGGCGTGGATGGCAAAACATTCGACGGCATGTCGTTGAATACATTTGCCAAACTGGCCAGACAAATAGCCGAAGGCAATTACCGTTTCAGACCAGTCCGAAGGGTTCACATCCCGAAGGCTCATGGCAAGAAAAGACCGCTGGGAATCCCAACGGCGAGCGATCGGCTTGTTCAGGAAGCGGTTAGGATAATCCTTGAGGCGATTTATGAACCCGTGTTTTCTAACCAATCTCACGGGTTTCGTCCGGGACGGTCCTGCCATACTGCTCTTGAAACCATCAAAAAAACCTGGACAGGCTGTAAGTGGCTGGTTGAAGTGGATGTCCATGGGTTCTTTGACAACATTGACCATAATGTCCTGTTGACGATCCTTGAAAAGCGAATTGATGATCGAAAGTTTATCAAGCTGATAAAGGATATGCTCAAGGCAGGCTATATGGAAAACTGGGTGTACAAACGAACCTATAGTGGCACGCCACAGGGCGGAATTGTCTCGCCCATTCTTGCCAACATCTACCTGCATGAACTGGATATATTCATGTCACAGATGCAAGCAAGATTTGACCGAGGCAAGAAACGGCGGGCCAATCCACGTTATGCTGCGCTGGATCGGCAAATCCACCGCCTTCGCCGAACAATCGAGCGGCTCCGTATGGACCATGCGGACGAAACCGAGATCAAAGTCTTAAAAGCAAAGATCAAGGTTATAGAAAAGGAAAGGCGGAAGCATTCCTCTGTCGATCCTATGGACCCAAACTTTAAGAGGCTCCGTTACTGTCGATATGCTGATGACTTTTTGATTGGCATTATTGGTAGTAAACAGGAAGCTCGAGAGGTTATGGCTTCTGTTCAGAGTTTTCTGACTGACCATCTCAAACTCTCCATCTCATCGGAGAAGAGTGGGATTCATGCTGCTGCGAAGGGAATACTTTTTCTTGGTTACCAGGTTTCGACATTCAACTCCCGGTGCGCCGGACGCAAGTCCAATCGAAGCGGGCCGAACGGTAAGGTATGGCGTGTTTTTAAGGCGACCAACTACTGGCAATGTCAGCCTACGTGTACCAAGACGAAAAGTCACAGAGTTCTGCCAACGTAAGGGCTATGGTATCCTCGCTCAGCAGCGTGGACGGCCACGGGCGGCAGTTCTTTGAATCCAGCGATGTTGAAATTGTCACTGCCTATAATTCAGAATTTCGAGGCTTTGCAAACTATTATGCTCTTGCTGATGATGTCAAACGTGCTCTCGGGCTGTTGGAACTTGTTGAGTACTACAGCCTGATCAAAACGCTGGCAATGCGGCATAAGACGAGGGGCGCAAAGATCAGGAAAGCTCTGAAGAAGGGTGAGGACTATGAAGTTCATTACATGGTCCAAGGTGAGAAAACGCATCCTTAAAGTCTGGCGACTGAAACACCTTGAACTGCAACCATCCTATCGATCCGGCATAGATAATATCGCTGTCGGAGCGCGGTTGGCGCAGTGCAGAAATGATTTGATCGACCGCCTTAATGCGTGCAAATGCGAAGCATGTGGCAATAAATCAGGACCATTCGCGGTGCATCATCTCCGCAAGCTTAAGGATTTGCGTCATAAACCCCTTTACGGTCTGGAAACGTTCGGCACGGCTACGAAAAACCATCGTTCTATGCCAAACGTGCCATGTCGCTGTGCATGCAGGAAGACAGAAAACACATACGGAGAGCCGTGTGCATTGAAAGGTGCACGCACGGTTCGGAGGGCGGGCGCAGGAATGTCCTCAAAAGAGGCATTCCACGCCTACCCTACAAACCCGGAAAGGGGTTCGGTGAGCTTGGGGGGAATGTCCCTTGTCCCTTAGCGACATAGAGCCCGATCCGCGACCAGGGGAAGCGGGCGCGTCCGAAACCTTTTCAGAAAACAAAAAACCTGTATGCTAAGAAAAAGCCCTCATGTTTTGGTTACCTGCAAAAAAGATTAAACGTTAAGACATTGCTTCACCGGCAAGGTAAATTCTGAGGGCATTACAAAGCAGTGGCGTCAATGTTTTGTTATCGGCGGTTGGCCGGTGTATGTAACGCTTGATAGTAATATTTGAGGCCGTAAAACACCCGAAAATGCTTTCCGTAAGTGGCGAATTCCTGTTTACTTAAGGTCGCAAAAAGATAGCTGACATAGCGTTCAATCTCCTCCAAATGAACTGCTTCGGTTTCGGCCAGCTCGTTGAAGCGATGCAGGTAGGTGACATATTCATAGGTAAGGACAAGTAACACATGCTTGAGATTTTCCGGGTCTAAACTCAGCATGTCGATGAACTTTTTTGACTGGGCTGGTAAATCCGGTGCCATGGTCTCTGCCTTCTACTGATTACATCCAGCAATAGCCGGATGCCAACAAGACGAGGACCCAAGGGACCCGTGCGCGGCTTTTGGACCGGAGTCTTGGACAGCACCGCGCCATCCGGCCAAAACCGGGATCGCAGCAGGCGCACAAGTCCATGTGGCGAGCATCACATTTGGCCGCCTTGGGTCATTAGAGGTTGTTGGTCCTCACACTGCGAATTGGCGCAGCGCGAGTTCACCTTAAGGATTTTAAGGGAAACGGGCAAGTGATATTTATTTGTTTAGAAAGCCAGGCTAGTGTCGTGGGTCCATAGGCTCTACCACCGAGCACAGATCTGTTGTTATGGTTGTTAAAAACCCAACACTTGAGGATATTTTTAATTTCTCCATTTCCAATTTTAGAACTCGCAAAGCACCATCACCATTCATCTTGAAATACTTCAGGAGATCCGGCTCTATGCCAGAAATGATATCTGCCAAGATTCGTAATGCTTCTTTCCTAGCGGTCATTAGGTTCTGTGAGATTGGGTTTAATTTATCTGCCCCTTGAGCCGAATAGAGCCAAATCGGTTTCCCCTAAATCCAAGTCATCACTTTCCGGGACTGAACACCTTGGCCATCCTGCAAT
>CBDCYM010000009.1:0-15812 GCA_965224165.1 Methyloligellaceae bacterium
AAGCTCATCAGAAAACCCATGGACAATGACCTGGCCAACCAGCTTCGGTTCTGTGGGTGTCGCATGGAAGATGGTGAGATCATTTGGCCGCCTTTCTAGGTCAATCTCTTTCAGCTCCCGGTTCATGGTTTGTATGATCTGACTGCGCTTGCCCATGGCGCGCAATGTGTGCTCCATACTGGCGGACAAACGCCAGATGCCAGGCCGTTCTTCTTCCGCCAGTCCAAAACCTTCAAGCGCTTTCAAACGTTTGAGTCTGAGGCTTTGCTGTTCCCAGTTTTGGGTCTGGGTTTTGTGCAATGAAAATAGCCCGTCTTGACTGAGACTTTGCAGTTCATAATCAAGGCGGGTGAACCGGCTCGCATCGATTTCTTGGGCATGTCTTTTATTGCGCTCAAAGTCGCTTTCCGGACCAAGTTCAAGAGTGACCAAATCCTGTGCCCGGTCGCGAATGCCGTAACTGATATAATCGCGGGACATAATGAGATTTTTGCCCCTATCATCTTTGCCACGCAGAATGATATGGGTGTGGGGGTGACCGGTGTTGAAATGATCGACAGCAATCCAGTCAAGTTTGGTCTCTAAGTCTTGCTCCATACCCGACATCAGATCACGGATGAAGGGTTTAAGGTCTTGGAGTTTTTGTCCATCTTCAGGTGAGACAATGATGCGGAATTGATGGCGGTCTCCCTTGGAGCGATCATGGAAGCCCTTGCGGTCTGCATCATCGGACATGGCGTCATAACATTTGCCCTTATGGCCTTCACGCGTCACACCTTCCCGTTGGATGTAACTCAGATGCACCCGGCTTGCGGAAAGGGACTTTGTAAGCTTGGGAACACGGACCTTAACCATGACACGACGTTGTCCCGGGCGCGGCTTTCTTGCTGCAGCCAAACTGCCTTGTGCGCGACCTCGCCCGATGCGCGATCCGGTGAAAGTACTCCGCCTGGCTTTACGCCGTTTGTCACGTGGATCAACGACTTTAAATGCAGCTCTCGTAAGCCTTTTTGTTGTTCGTGATTGACGCTTTGTTTTTTGATCTTTAATGCGCCCAAGTTTGGTTTCAAAATCATCTTTTGTCATAGTTCCAATACTCCTGACTTGTCCTATTGGTCTAAATGCGTGTGAAATAGGTATAATTGGGCCTTAGCACCAAAAAATATGAGAAAATCCAATGCGTTAGCTGAGAATTAGCACTAGGGGGTAGTGCCTTGGCACTAAAAATAAGATGTGCAGACAATGCCCAAACAGCACCGGGGTGCTGTTTCTTCTATCTCGCCCTAATTTTTCGCTCTTCCGGCCTTGATTTTCCTCTCAAAATTCGTTGTGATTTTTTGCTCTGAAAGCACTCATTCTGAGCCGACTTCGGCGGTGTTTCCTTGAGCCAAATCGGCTTTGCGAGTCCTAAAATCTGAGAGCGATTTATTGGCCCGAAATACCGGCCATCGAACGCATTTTTATCTGCTGAGAGCACGAAAATTTGCTTTGAATTTAAATTAAGGCAATTGGTCCAGAACGGCATGTTGCGGCCTCGGCTATCGTATTTCAAAGGTAACCGCTCAAACAACCGCATCTGTTATTTGTTATGATGCTTTGAGAGACTATCTCCTGTTAGGATTTGCAGGAGGTCGGTATGGACGGCGGGGAGTTGAGTGACAAGGAACGTGCTTGGCTTGAGCATATTGAAACGTGTATGGCATCTCAGAGTTCGATGAAAGCTTATGCGGATCGTCATGGGTTAGACCTGAACGCTTTTTATTTAAGAAAGAAACGTTTCAAGAAGCTGGGGCTTATCACGGGGAAACGCAATAGCCGGTCAGCTAAGCTGGTTCGTGTTGCGCCGAGCTCTTCTTGTGCAACCATCATTCATTTGTCAAACGGCATCAGTATCGAATGCCGCGGTGCTTTTGATCCAGCCATGATGTCTGGCCTGCTTAAACTTGCCAAGAGCCTTTAGATGATGCGTCCGTCCCTTGATCTTGAAAGTGTCTGGCTCTGCCGTGATGCGGTTGATTTCCGCAAAGGCATAAACGGTCTTTCGATTTTAGTTGAGGATCAGTTGGCGCGTGATCCGTTCGGCGGCCAGTTGTTTGTGTTTATCAACGGCAAACGGGATAAGATCAAAATTTTGTATTGGGAGCGCTCTGGTTTTTGTCTGTGGCAGAAACGCCTGGAACGTGAGCGGTTTAGATGGCCGGATCATTTGGACGGCGATGTGATAACCCTTGATGGTCAACAACTGAACTGGCTTCTGGATGGGTATGATTTGGCTGTCATGCGCCCGCATCGCTCACTTGCATACCGCACGGTGCTTTAAAAAAAGTCATGTGTTGCGCCAAGAGCTCATGCAAATCAGATAATGTCTTTGCTTATGGAAGAGGCGGGCAAAGCTCTAGAAGCATATCCTGAAAATGTTGATGATCTGAAGGCTTTGTTACATCAAAGGGACCAGCAGATTGCGCTTCTTCAGGAAGAGTTGCGGTTGGCGCTTTACAAACGCTTTACGGCAAAATCTGAAAAGACGCCACCGGGTCAGCTTCATCTGTTTGATGAGGTGGAAGTTGAGAGCTGTAAAACGGAGAGGCAAGACCAAGAAGCAACAACGGTTGGCGAACACAATCGCAAGAAGCCAGGCCGCAAAGCCTTACCTGATCATTTGCCACGCACGCGCATTGAGCATGATATCCCGGAAGAGGATAAACGTTGTTCCTGTGGCTGTATGAAAACCCGCATCGGTGAAGAAACATCGGAACAACTCAATATTATTCCGGCAAAGATCGAAGTTTTGCGCCATGTTCGGTTTAAGTATGCTTGCCGGACATGTGAAGGTATCGAAGATGACGGCCCGGCGGTGACAATCGCGCCGATGCCGAAACAGCCCATTCCGAAGAGTAATGCATCACCTGGTTTGCTTGCGCATATTGTTACGGCCAAGTTCCAGGATGGGTTGCCGCTTTACCGCCAAGAGACGATGTTTGCGCGGATTGGTGTTGAGCTTGGCCGTGGGACGATGGCCAATTGGATGATCAAGGCGGGTGAGTTGGTTATGCCGCTGATCACTCTGCTGAACGAGACGCAACTTGATTATGACCTCTTACAGATGGATGAAACGACGGTTCAGGTTTTAAAGGAACAAGGCAGGGCCGCCCAATCGAAATCCTATATGTGGGTGAGGCGGGGAGGCCCTCCGGGGCGAACAATAATTTTGTTTGATTATGACACTTCGCGGAGTGGTTCGGTCCCGGTTTGTTTGCTTAAAGACTTCAAAGGTTATCTGCAAAGCGATGGTTAT
This sequence comes from Methyloligellaceae bacterium, assembly GCA_965224165.1. Lineage (GTDB taxonomy): Bacteria > Pseudomonadota > Alphaproteobacteria > Rhizobiales > CBDCYM01 > CBDCYM01. Next base: position 3,296 of record CBDCYM010000009.1, read on the forward strand.
AAGGGCTATAATGCGGTCGCGGGATGCGATGACGTTATTGCCGTTGGCTGCTTGGCTCATGCGCGGCGCAAGTTTGATGAAGCGTTGAAGGCGCAGGTTAAAAACAAGACCGGGCGTGGAGGTCTTGCCAAACAGGGGCTGGACCTGATCGGCAGGATTTACAGTGTTGAACGTCAGGCGCGAAAAGGCGAGCTTGATGCCGATCAGCGCAAACAGTTGCGTGAGACAAAAGCAAAGCCGGTGTGGGATGAATTGCGTGGCTGGTGTGATCGATCGATCTGCCAAGTTCCGCCGCAAACACTGATTGGCAAAGCGCTGCATTATCTCGATGATCAATGGCCGAGGCTGATCCGTGTGCTTGATGATGGCCGCATCGAGGTCGATAATAATGGATGCGAAAACGCCATCCGTCCGTTCGTTGTCGGAAGAAAGGCCTGGTTGTTCTCTGACACGCCAGCAGGAGCCGAAGCCTCAGCAAACCTCTACAGCTTGATTGAAACCGCCAAGGCAAACGGCTTGGAACCCTACGCCTATCTGCGTCATATCTTCACCGAATTGCCAAAAGCGATCACCGCTCCCGATCTCGAAGCGCTGCTGCCATGGAACATGAGCCAATAGCGACGCAAAGACTTACTCAATAGGAACAGCTATCTCAATAGCGTCACCAGGAGATTAGGCGCTTACTTTCAAAGCCTTGGCGACGCGCTTAGTGTTGATGAAAATCTCATCGCCAGCCCGGCAAACTTCGTCATTCTGGACCGCAGCGACGCGCTTAATAAGCAGCGCTGACTTTGGCAGATATTTCCGTGTCTCAGCCAGGTGGGCAACCCACTCTGGAAGCTTAATCGCAACGAAATCGCCCTTCTTTGGCCCTCCATTTTGCAAGAGATAGAGACCAATGGGACTACTAGGTGACACGTTCCAGACAATTACCGGCGATAGAGTCCAGAATGATGGGGTCAACAGTGCCAATACGCTGCAGCTTGTGGCCATCAGGATGCTAGTTTTCATCACGCGCTCCCGATGTTGAGATGCGCAGGCGCGTTTTGGACCAAGCGTCCAGATCGTCCTTGTGATAGACAATGCGCCCGCCATGTTTGCGGAATTTTGGCCCGGTTCCGATCCATCTGAGATTGTCCAAGGTGCGCGCGCCAAGGCGTAAATAATCTGCGGCTTCTGCCACCGTTAGAAATGGACTGCTTTGACTCTTTTCGCCATTTTCGTTGTCATTTTCGGTCATTTCTCATCTCTTTTTTTAATATTGAGCCTTGTGAGAGATGAGGAGTGTGAGAGAAAAAAGATGCGTTGGGGAGTGTCGAAATGAAGGGGTGCCAAAAACGACACCCCCCATGCCAGGCGATGTTAGAGGGTCAAACCTCATGTCGCTAGGGGGTCAATTTACGGTGTCGCTTGAGACTACTTCAGGTTATTTGAGAAGAGAGAGATAGGCGCCGTTCATGAGCTCTTGGCCACGCTGAATGAAGCGGCGTACGCGATCTTTGAGAGAGCGGTTCGGACTCTTCCATGCCTCTTCTGTCTGTTGTGTGCCATAGAGTGAAACTGCAACTTCACGATGAGAGAGACCAGCTTTTGTACCATCAAGAGCGACGAGGAAATTACGGAGACGCAAGGCCGTTGCAGACCATTTTTGTGTCGTGTGGGTATACCTTGCCGGACGGGCCAAGCGGCGTAGATGACCGAGCACTTTTGTGGCTCTCGAAATATCCTGTATCCCCTCGACCTCAAATGTTGTCCGCACGGGACCATGGAGCATGGATACACCGGATGACATTAAGCCAACGGAGACATCACGGCGTCTGAACATCAGAAATTCACGTTGCTCATGGGTGATGAGGACAGTACGTCGACAGAGAAAATTTGAGAGATCAAATGATCCGGGAGAGCTGTCTTTTATTCTTGATTTGATATAACCGAAATCTGCTTCGGGCCGCCAAAAAATATCAGCTTCTTTGCCATCAAGCTCGGGATTGATCAGAAAGAAAAGCCCCCAACGTTTTGCACTCAGACACGGCCCTCTGATCCGATAAATCTTGGCGCCAGACTGATGGAAACAGGGTACGGGTCGCATGGCGCGGCCCGTCAGCCAATGGTCATAATAAGCTGGATTGCGACGTAGGAATTCCCAAGCCCAGCCACGTTTATCGAGTGTCTTCGTATAGTCGTAATGACTTAACTGTCGGGTGGACGGAGTATAAATGTGTGAGTTAGATTGCGGCACGAGAAAATCAAAAAAATAATTTTTTGACTGCCCCGTTTTGCCGCAAGTGTTCCAATAATTTGGAGGAAATATTCAGTCAAAAATAGGTTTCGTATAGTTTTGGACTCTTAAGTTTGAGAAATATGATTTAAATATTTCTTGTTAAACTTTAGTATGAATTTATATCTGAAACATGCTGTTTTTCAATCAAATAACCCCTGCACCAGGGTGGCGCAGGGGTCACAAGTTTGTGAAGACAAACCGCCTTAGTCGATGGGATTCCAGATGATCGCCATGAAATCCGGATCAACGGAACCGGCAGCTTGGCCGAGATTTGCATAGATCTTTTTGCGGCCAAATTCCGGAGCGGCGAAGCTCAAGGACACATACTCCTTACCGGAGGTGCCACCAGTCTTAAGCCAACCGGCTCCGATCTCAACGCCTCCCGTTACAACCAGAAAATCTGGCTGATTGGAATTCGTTTTTTGATCATTCGGCACGATCTGAATATCGGCCTGAATGCCGACGGTTTTAAGCTGGCCCTTATAGCTGCCATCATCTTGTTTTTTTACATAGCCAATTGCGGACATACGGTCCTCCGTAGCTTAAGTCAGAGGGCCTATTCCCTCGTGACGCCGGAGCCAAAAGGCGCCGCGAGCCGTCCAAGAACCGTTAGGCCAGAGCGCAGCGGAGGACCTTTGCCGAGAAATTTTTTGGAATGATTTAGGGCTGCAATAACGACCTGAGGTGAAACATGCACAAAGGATTTGGCTGGCAAGGCCTCAATGAAACTCAGAGTGATCAGGTTATTGCAGTCTTAAAAAATGCTCGCGAGGAAGTGGTCCTGTTTCAGACCACGGGGAAAAAAATTTTCGGCAAAGGTTTCTTGGGTCAAGGCGAGCGCGCCTACGCTCTCAAGGCCAAAACGAGGGATAGGCCCGGAGGTAGTGGAGGTTGGATCTATGCAGCAAAGTTGGCGTAGAAAAACTTTGATGGTACGCGGGAAGTGGCGCATTTGAGATGGCATGCCCGACAAAAGGAATAGGCTGAATGATCTCGGCATATCAATTTATCAGTCCGAGTATTTTGAGAGGAAGGGGAATTTCAGAGATTGGTCGCTCAATATCGAAAATAAGAGGTTTCCCGCAAGCAAAGGGATAAAGTTGGGGATGCTGTTGCGCCTCTCAGTAACACAGACTATTTTTGGCGTATGAATAGACGAGAACAGCTGATCGAATTGGTAAGAGAGGTTGCTGACAAGCTAGGCACTCAGAAAATTACGTGTGCTGACTTTTGTCGGGAGACAGGTCTCAGTGCTAATCAAGTCTATGTAAATTTCGACGGTTGGCGGGAACTTTGCAAACTGGCTGGTCTTGAGCCAAATATGCAAAATGTCAAACTTGATGATGACAAACTATTTTCTGCTATGCGAGATGCATTTGTGAAACTTGGGGGCATTACAACTAGAACAAGATTTAGTCGCTCCTTCCAATATAGTGTTGATGTCTTTAAAAGCAGGGGATTGAATTGGAATGCTACATTGGTAGCCTTTCGGCAATGGTGCGAACACTACGCACCGGATTTTCCCTATATTAATGACCTTCCAAAGGAACTTATACCCGACACTAGGCTAGCTTCTTCACCACCATCATTCGATGAGAGAACAGAAATAAAATGGGAACAGACTACTGGCAGAGTCTATGGAGACTTCTTGAACTTTCGAGGATTACAGCATTCCCCTGTTAACGAGCAAGGCGTGGTGTTTCTATTTGGAATGATTGCACACGAGCTAGGCTATGTGGTCGAAAGTGTTCAGACAGGCTATCCTGATTGCTCTGCGAAACGAAGAGTTGGGAAGGATCGCTGGGAAAGAGTTAGCATCGAGTTTGAGTTCAAAAGTCGTTCATTCAGAGATCACGGCCATGATCCTAAAGGTTGTAATGTTCTGGTTTGTTGGGAGCATAACTATCCAGGGTGCCCAGTCGAGGTCCTTGAATTACGTGAAGCAATAAAGTCTTTGAAAACTACCTAAATTATTCCTTATCTGGCTTATTGCTACAATTATTCCAATCCGGTTGAACTTATTCACAATCACGCTATGGGAGTGGTCATGGCAAAACTGATCATGTCGCGGGACTTGACATAGCAATCATTTAAATTATAGAACAAAACATGAACGCAAAAGATCACTATGCAAAATTTATCCATGGAGAAAGCTGACCTTAAGAGCCTGAAGCACCAAATCAAAGCCGTTGAGATTGGACGGGAGTTACAATTAAAAAATCGCAACCCAGTCTCGCAAAAACTCAACCCATTGGACTTGCTAACGCATGGGTTTCATGAATGTTTGGGAGAAGGACCGGGAGATTTTTCGAGCACACTAGGTTTTGCTTTGTCCACTGCATTGCTTTGTCAAAAGCAAAGTTTGAAACCAGTTTTATGGGCTCACTTTGTTGGAGATGGACAAGAGCATGGGGCTCTTTATGGCCTTGGGGTGGAGGCTCATGGACTAAGAGCCCAAGACCTCCTCTGTGTCAGCGTCAAGAAGGAGCAAGAGCTTTATTGGGTTGCTGAAGAAAGCCTGAAATCGGACAGCCTGGCAGCCATTCTGATCGCAATGGGCAATAGGGAGCGACGTTATAATTTCACCATCAGCCGTCGTCTAAAACTGCAAACGGAGAGCAGCAAAACACCGTTGTTTTTTCTCAGGCATTGGGGACAATCCGGGGCAACAGCGGCAACAACACGTTGGCGGATTTCACGATTACTGAGTGTTACTGAGCCGCTTTCCGTGCCGAGCCATCCTTTGATTGGCGCGCCCCGCTTTCGCCTCACATTAGAACGCTCACGAGCCCATCCACCGCAAAGTTGGGAGTTTGGATATGACAGATCGGGTGGTTTCTGTTTGGCTCACTCATTGGCGGACAGAGCGCCTCAAAAGACAGGGGCTGTGCAAAGGACTGCATAAACCTTTAGCAATTATTCAGTCTGGTCAAGGTGGGGAGCACATCATTGCGCTCAACAAAGAAGCTGAGATGCAAGGTTTGCATGTGGGGCAGCTTCTCACCGATGCCAAGGCGGTTTTTCCGAGCTTGCGCACCATCCCGGCAGATCCTGTTGGTGAGGCGAAGGATTTGGAATGTTTGGCGCGCTGGTGTATACGCTTTTCGCCTTGGGTGTCGATTGATCCGCCGGATGGGCTATGGCTTGATGTCACAGGCGTTGCGCATTTGTTTGGTGGTGAAGGTGCGTTTCTTCAAACACTCAAAACCTCTTTTGAAAGCCTTAGACTTAGCGTTCGTCTTGCCCTTGCGGACACGCCGGGAGCTGCCTGGGGCTTGGCGCGATTTGGGGGCAAACCAATCTCCATTGTGTCCGTTGATCAGCAAAAACAAGTGGTCGCACCTCTTTCCGTTCGGGCCTTGCAAATTTCTCATGATGATGCGGAGCGGCTTGAACGTCTTGGCCTGAAACGTATCGGGCAGCTTTATAAAATTCCGGCCAAATCCTTCCGCGCACGGTTTGGAACAGAGCTTTTAGAGCGCCTCGAACAGATGCTCCTTCCTCATCGGGAAATCTTGTCCCCTCTGCTGCCGGAACAAAAATACTTTGCGTCATTACCCTTTGCTGAGCCGATCAGTCATCTCGATGGTCTAAGCGCTGCTCTTGATCGTCTCATCCCGCAAGTCACGCAGAAATTGGCCACAGATGGCAAAGGCGCATGCCGGTTTATCATCACGCTTTATGACACCATGGGAGGATGCTTTCCCCTTAAGGTAAAGGCTTGTGCACCAACAAAAGACTCAAGCCATGTTGCGCGTCTTTTTAAGGAGCGGTTGAGGGCCTTGGAACATCGCTTTCCAGAGACCTTTGGGGTAGATGCCGTATCTCTTCATGGTGAGGACATTTCTCCTCTGAAAGCAAAACAATCCACTTTGTCTCAGGGGCAAGCGAACCGTTCAGATGTCACTCTCCTCATTGATAGGTTGACGGCACGGCTTGGCCGAGGCGCTGTTACACAATTTTCTTTCCGAGAAAGTTATAGTCCGGAACGCGCTGTTTTTTTGAAACCTGCGGATGAGAGACATGAGACAAATTGCAAACCGTCGCCGATCAAAACGCCTCGCCCACTAATGTTGCTCCCCAACCCGGAACCCATTCGTGCTATTGCCGAAGTGCCGGACTATCCACCGCACCGATTTGAATGGCGACGTTGTACATACCACGTTGTTAAGGCGGAGGGGCCGGAACGTATTGCGCCGGAATGGTGGCACGACAAGCGATCAGAGAAAACCCGAGATTATTTTCACGTCGAAGACCAAACTGGTGCATGGTTCTGGCTTTATCGTTCTGGTCTTTATGAAGCGGGAAATCGAGCGCCCCAATGGTTTATGCATGGGATGTTTCCATGACCGCTTATGCCGAACTCGTCGCCGTCAGCAATTTCAGTTTTCTCCGCGGTGCCTCACACGCGCACGAACTGGTCACCCGCGCCAAAGATCTTGGTTTGAAGGCTTTGGCGATAACCGATCACAACACATTGGCCGGGATTGTGCGTGGGCATAAACAGGCAAAAGAAATGGGCCTGCAATTTATCCCCGGCACACGATTGGTGTTGCAAGACGGATTGGAACTTGCCTGCCTTCCCACAAATCGGGACGCTTATGGACGGCTCTGCCAGCTTTTAACCATTGGCAACAGACGCGCACCGAAAGGTGAGTGTTACCTCTGGCTTGATGATGTCATCGCCTATGGCGAAGGGCTCATTTTCATTGTCCTGCTGGATCGACATAAACCGAAGCTTTGCAGGTCAGCTCTACAAAAGTTGAAACATCATTTTGCGGAAAATATTTACATCGGCGCATCACTCAACTTTAATGGCAATGATGCAAGACACCTTGCGGAACTTGCTTGTTTCTCTGAAGACATCAATATTCCACTCGTAGCCGTAGGTGATATTCTTTATCACGCACGAGAACGCAAAGTCTTACAGGATGTGCTGACCTGCATTCGTGAAAAATGCACTATTCATGAAGCAGGCTTCCACTTACAAGCCAATGCCGAGCGCCATCTTAAATCGCCTCATGATATGGCAAGACTCTATCGCGGTTATGAAGAGGCCATGGAGTGCACCATTGAGATTGCCGAGCGTTGCACCTTTTCCCTTGATGAACTGGCATATGAGTATCCTGATGAGCCATTTGCCCCTTATGATTCACCGCAAGAGGCCTTGAGAGCTTATGCCTGGCAAGGGGCAAAATCCCGTTATCCAAATGGTATTCCTGATCATGTTCAGAGTGCCATTGCTCACGAACTGGATCTCATTGCCGAACTCAATTACGCCCGCTATTTCCTCACCGTTTATGATCTTGTCCGTTATGCACGATCGAAAAAAATTCTCTGCCAGGGGCGGGGGTCTGCAGCCAATTCTTCCGTTTGTTATTGTTTAGGAATTACTTCTGTTGATCCGGCGGAAATCGATCTTCTGTTTGAGCGTTTTGTTTCAGCGGAACGCAATGAACCGCCTGATATTGATGTAGACTTTGAGCATGAGCGGCGCGAAGAAGTCATTCAATATATTTATCAAAAATATGGTCGTCACCGCGCCGGCATTGCCGCAACGGTCATCACCTACAGAGCAAGAAGCGCCATCCGTGATGTCGGTAAAGCTCTGGGTCTCTCACAAGACGCCATCGGGGCGCTTGCCGGCACGGTTTGGGGACGGTCTTCTCGGCGGCTAGATCCCGCTCATATCCGTGAGATCGGTCTTGATCCCACAGATAGAACACTCACCATGGCCTTAAGACTCAGCTGCGAGTTGATCGGTTTTCCGAGGCATCTCAGTCAACATACCGGCGGCTTTGTCATTACGCGCAGGTCTCTCGATCACATTATCCCCATTGCCAATGCCGCCATGCCGGAGCGGACTTTCGTGGAATGGGACAAAGATGATCTGGATGCCCTTGGCATGCTCAAAGTGGATGTGTTGGCGCTTGGCATGCTGACTTGTATTCGCAAAGCTTTTGATCTTTTACGGAGCCATTACAACATCTCATATGATCTCGCCTCACTGCCGCAAAAAGATGAACCCACCTATGACATGATCTGTAAAGCCGACACCATCGGCGTTTTTCAAATCGAAAGTCGGGCGCAGATGAGCATGCTGCCACGGCTAAGACCTCGAACATTCTATGATCTGGTGATCGAAGTAGCAATTGTCCGGCCAGGTCCCATTCAAGGAGATATGGTGCATCCTTATCTCCGCCGCCGCCAAGGCCTGGAGCCTGTAAGCTATCCCACGGAGGAATTACGGCAAGTCTTAGAGAAAACCTTAGGTGTGCCGCTCTTTCAAGAGCAAGCCATGAAGATCGCCATCGTTGCGGCAGGCTTTACGCCAAGTGAGGCTGATCAATTGCGCCGTGCCATGGCGACCTTTCGCAAGACCGGCACCATTCAGAATTTTGGGAAGAAAATGATCGAAGGCATGACTGCGAGAGGCTATGATGTAAGCTTTGCAGAACGCTGTTTTCGTCAAATCGAAGGCTTTGGCGAATATGGTTTTCCTGAAAGCCATGCGGCGAGTTTTGCTCTGCTTGTTTATGTCTCCGCCTATATCAAATGCCATTATCCGGAGGTTTTTGCCTGCGCCATTCTCAACAGTCAACCCATGGGATTTTACGCCCCGGCGCAGCTTGTGCGTGACCTGCAAGACCATCAGGGAGAAGCAAGACCCGTTGATATCAATCACAGTGATTGGGACTATAAGTTAGAACCAGCATCTCAGAGAAAAGATAAAACAATCCACGCCCTTCGCTTGGGGTTCCGTCAGATTAAAGGGTTCAAACAAGACGATGCAGAGATCATTATGAGGTGCCGAGATGAGGGCTTTGTCGACATGGATGATTTTGCTTCGCGCACAAAATTATCGCCACAAACGCTTAAACGTTTGGCCGATGCAGATGCCTTTCGCTCCATAGGCCTCGACCGAAGGCAAGCCTTATGGGCTGTGTCGCGCTATCATGAAACAGGCACGCCTGCGACAATGATGGAATGCCTACCCCTCTTCTCATCAACGGACACCTCGCCACTTGCTGATGAACCTGAAGTCAAGTTGCCGGATATGTCGATCGGCGAACATGTTATGATCGATTACAAAACCATCCGCATGTCCTTGAAAGCCCATCCGATGCGCTTACTTCGCCGAGACTTTGCAAAACAAAACACCGTTCAAGCAAAAGACCTCGCTCATTTACCGGTCGGGCGCTTTATCAAAGTTGCCGGCATTGTTTTGGTGCGCCAACGCCCTGGAAGCGCAAGCGGTGTGATCTTCGCAACCCTTGAAGATGAGACAGGCGTTGCAAATATCATCGTCTGGCCGAAATGTTTTAAACGTTTTAGGCGCATCGTTATGTCGGCACGACTCTTGGGCGTTTATGGCCAGCTTCAACGCGAACAAGGCATTATTCATATTGTTGCAAAAACGCTGACGGATGAGAGTTATTGGCTTGCGAAGCTCAGCGAAGGTCGTGACCTGGAAGTTGGTGTAATTACTGGAGTTGACGAAAATCAAAGATCTAATAAGGAGCCTTATGAAATAGCTTCTGATCAGAAAACACCCGTTATAGATAAGACCGAAAGTGTCCTACCTAAGGGACGGAATTTTCATTGAAGCTATTAAACCGTGTATTCACCCTGGGCTTCCTTATAAAATATTATTTAGAAATCTTATTAAAATAAGGCAAAGTCACCCACCATTTGGTTGCGTGCAAGCCATGGTGTTTGACGGCCCTCAGTTTGCTGAACCACCTGTTGCTTCACACCGTAATAAAGTTCGCTGATTTCGATAGCACCATTCTTATTGCTGTCATATGTTTCGCGTTTGTTGGCGATGACATTTACAACCGCGTTCGTGAATATGCCACCATTGACTTGTGAATTTTCTTCAGAAAATTCCCGTCCTTTAGAGGCAGAAAAAATAACAATTCCTGAGGGGATGTTTTCAAGAAGACCTGCAACAGCAGCATCATTTGTCGCAAAGAAATTTGTACCAGCAGCCCCACTGTGACAAGCATCAAGAAAAACGACGACCCGAGCCTTTGCCTTGGAGAGAACATCTGCCAGTTTTTCCCAAGCAAGCGCAGTGTCGGGAATATTGTTAGGGTCAGTATTGGAAGTCGCTAAATAGAATTTCCTATCTTTTCCCCTCACGCCATGCCCGGCAAAAGAGAACACAATTGTCTCCCCGGGTTTTGCTATATCAACAACTTCTTTGGTTTTTATAAGAATGCTACTGACAGACGCATCCTCATCAACCAAGCCATAATTATACCCAATAAGAAAATCGTTGCGTGAAGCCTTAGAGATTCCTTCATAAAGTGTGAGCGCATCTTTCTTCGCGAAGTTTAAGTCTTTGATGTTTTTATGTTTATATTTATCGATTCCAACTGCAAGAAGATGAACTTTAAGCTTTCCATTCTCGTCTGGACCTAAATCACGCCCCATCGGCAGGCTGGCCAAACCGGTTTTATCGGTTGCGACAACGGATACCCAGCGAGCACCCGCTAGGCGAGAGATATTGATTGGGATCTGTTCAGTGGCTTTATCCACTTTTATTTTATCTGTGAGTAGACCGTCTTGGTAAACATTGATGGAAGAGATCTCTGTTTCGGAACTTATTTGAGCTGAACCAGTAATTTGATTTGGCAAGCTACTAAGGCTGATAGTTAAGGATGGAGGTACATCCATATCTGCTAATCGCTCTTGTCGTATGTCTTCATTTTCCATGACTTTTCGTATGAGGCCTGGTACTCGGAGACGCTTTTCAAATTGATGGAATGTGTATTGGCCAGGTTGACCTTGGAATTTAATATTGACGAAATGAGCACCTTCTGTCGTTGCATCATACCGACCGTCAGGCGTCCAGATGATAATTTCATCATCAATATAGCGTCCCTGAAGAACTAACTTATTGTCAGAAATTCGGTGTAAATGGAGACCACCATCAGAATTGATCTGAAGTAGATGGCCTAGATCAGCTGAAATAAGTAATTCTCTCATTAATTGATGGTCAGGAAAATTCCAGGCGTGTCTATTATTGTTAGAACCCCACTTTTTTACGAGTTTCATTTTTTTTAAGTCATAGAGGCTAGCTGCACCAGCAGTCCATCCAAACAAATATCGATCCCTTAATAGGAACATTCGATCTACGTGGATACCAAAATCACTTATGTTGAGCCGGCCAAATTTTTGTGTTTTGTCGAATAGAATCATAAATTCTTTTGAGATAGAAGCTCTTGCACCTTCGTCGCAATAGAATGATGCCATCCAAACCTCTCGGTCTTCTATTTTAAAATTCCAAAGCTGTTGGACATCGGAAAAACCAATTGTATTATTCTTTGCGGCGCTCGGATCAGGATTAAAATTTACGCAGTTCACTGGAAATTTTTCGCCATTATGCATAAAATAAGGAGCAGTAAAAAACTTCCTTAAACGGCCATCATACGTAAAAAGCTTACTTTTTATATGGCTTTTATTCTCAATCTTTTCGATTTTATGATAAAGCTTTTTGACTCCGTAGATCCTTTTTATTGTCTTGACCCTGTGAGGTATAAATCCGAAATCGACCACCCTTCTAACTGAAGGGGGAGTATTCGTTGAATGCCTAGATGGTGGGAATTTCGCGCGCCAATTAACAGAGCGGATATGGCCTATTTTATTATGTGATGCGACCTGCTTAAGTAGCGTATTATTTAACCTATGCGGTTGTATCAGTATGTCGCGTTTTTTGGCTTCTCCTAAATTATTCTGATGCACATGCGTCAACTTTAGCCCCCCCTCCAACTCCCACGCATTCGGAAAAGAAAATTTTGTGACTTGTGAAAGTCTTTGAACAAATTGTTTGGCTTTTTTCTTTATATATTCGACATTCTTAGACCGCGTATCTCTGGATCCAAAATTTTGAGGTGTAGATAAGCTTGTGACGCTCAAGACATCTTCAAAAAAGCCCCACCCTCTCTTAGACTTCTCAACAAACACATTATTCTCCAAGTCGATTTTAACATCCGTATCGGTCCAATCTCCCGAACAACCCGCGCATGTAGAAAGTCCTTTACTTTTATGCCATGGCCCACCCTCTTGAAGAAGAGACAACGCGATAACTTCCCCATACGCACCACTGCCCATCAAAATAAAACTATCTTGGTTTGCCCAAGAAGCATTGTAGCCCCCGGTGTTCGAAATTAATGAACCATCAACAGAATCGTAGATATGTAATGTGCCACTTATGTCACCTGGCCTGTT
>CBDCYM010000010.1:0-26729 GCA_965224165.1 Methyloligellaceae bacterium
CGAAATGGGATGCAAAAATCAAAGCGCAGATCATATCAAGTCCAAGTTAATCGCTGACGATATCGTCTATTCAAACAAATCAGCATGTGTACCAGTACGAGCAAGCAACACTTCATCATCGGTGGTGGTGTATATCAAAAGCCAGTCGGAACCGATGTGACATTCTCGGTACGCGTTCCACGCACCCTTCAGCGCATGATCTCTGCGCGCTTCCGGCAACAGTTCCGCAGCACGCAAGAGATTAACAACGACCTCTAAACGATCAAGGTCATAGCCACGTTTGGTGATGCGTTTGAGATCTCTCTTGAATGCTGATGCAATGCGGAGGTCTTTCATACGCCTCCATTATGAACCAGATTCGGTGATGTCCTTAAAGATGTCCTTTGTTGCACCGGTGTGCACGTCACCCTTGCCCGCCTCAAGTTCTGCAAGCGCCGCACGGGTGTCTTTGTTGGGAACACGTACCTCAAAAGGAAGCCCATTGTGCAAGATAATCTGATGCAAGAACAGATTGACCGCATCAGTGGTAGTCATACCCACTTTGCTAAGTACCTTCTGTGCTTTGTCCTTTACCCGTTTATCAACACGCGCGTTGATATATGCATTTTTCGCCATGATTTGATCACTCCACATATGGAGAGAGTGTAACACATTTGTGTTACACTTGCAAATCTTTCTAAAAACACATGTAGTGAGCTGTTTCGTTAATCATTGCAGAAATAAAAAAACCAGAGCCGTTTTGTGACGACTCCGGTTGAGCATAATGCATGAGCAGACTCAGTTGGTGCGACGTTTCTCTATTGCCTTCATCCGCGCCCTTGCAATATCGACATACGCTTTCTCACGTTCCATGCCGATAAAATGCACACCTTCAAGTATGGCTGCCATGCCGGTGGTGCCTGAGCCGGTAAAGGGGTCGAGCACCACACCTTCAGGTGGTGTGATAAGGCGTATGAGATAGCGCATCAGTGCAAGCGGTTTGACGGTCGGGTGATGATTTTTCACAGGTGCGTAGGTATTGATATAACTTTTCTTCCGCTTGTCGGTAAAATCTTCAAGCCCCGCATCACGCTCCGCTTTGCTCACCTTGGCGCAATAGAAATAGCGCGCCCAGTCTTCTTCTAAACCGTCATGGAGCACATTTGCAGGCCACCTGCCGGCTGCGGGAGTACGGTGCTGCTTTGCGTTTGATCGTTTGCCCTCTGGGGGAACATTATCATTCGCGGGAACTTTGCATTTTTTTATATGTATCGCTCCAACGCCATACTGCGCCACATTGTTGACCACCGAGCCAAAAAACGGTTTTCGTGCCAATGCAATTGGCTCATGGGCCGGTTTAAGTGCAGTGCCCCACCCACGCCAAGCACCTTTGAGGTTATGGGATTTCGGAAAGCCATCCCCGTAGAGCCAGAGGATTTGATCACGAATCTCAAATCCTGCGTCTTCAATAGCAACGACCATGCGGTGATAGGTACGGCTGCCTGCAAACGAAAGGAGATGTGCACCGGGCTTGAGTACACGGAGCACTTCTTTCCATAGGGTGGTTGTCGGCACATCATAATCCCAATGCAGTCTTCCATAGTGCAGACCATAGGGAGGGTCGGTAACGCAGGCGTCAATGGAGTTGTCGGGAATGTTTTGCAGACCTTTCAGACAATCGCCGTGGTAGAGATGTATCTTCATATAGGTGTCCTCATTGTTCAAAGAGGACATCCATATAAAGCACTGAAATGCTCAAAGAAACGAGCGCTATGTGCACCCATGAGCAAGTGGATGCGTGTGTGCGATGCTATACGCACATATCACATTTTGTTTCAAAGTTTGGCTGCAATGTCGTTGCACTAAACGGTTTCGACGGCATTCCATCAATCATCAGCTTTAGGTAGAAATCGTGCAAACTTGGTGGGCAGTTAAATTGCGAGTACTCTCTAGAAATGGTAGTATTGTAGTCAGCATAATCTATGAGCGTTATTGATTTACTTCTCAAGGCCATCGCTAGTATTATTTTTGGTGCGATTATCCTATGGATCTTAGAAACCCTCGGTGATGGGAGATTGGTTGCCGCACTCCCAGAATCTGCATTTGTCGCAAAGATCATTGCCTATTCGCTGATAGGTTATGGACTTCTTATGCCGTTCGAATATTGGTACCAGCTTCGAGTGCAACAGCGCAGAAAGCGTCGTTCGCTAAAAAGCTATCGCTAGCGGCAAACCCGTCGGTATGTCACTTGGCCGCGCCAATTGCTGGTCTGCACATAGCCGCATTTTCTGCCTCGTGGCGCTTGGTAGGTCGCAGTATTTGATTGGTTTAGATGTTCGTAGGCTTTAGTAGCCCCGGTTATTGCAGCTTGACCCGCAACGGTACTAGCGCCCCACTTTAAGAGCTTCGTTACGCCCTTCGCTACACCCCTACCAGGCGGAACGATCTCTGGCCTGTAGCGACCCGTATTGGACGTCGAGCGATTGTTCCTTGTGCGCGCCCTGTTACGCCATGATCGTGGCCGATACCTTCTCGTGGGGATACTTCGCTTTACACGTGGGCGATAATACGTGTTGTTGGTTGTCCACCGATTAGCCTTTGCGCGTTTGCGGTCACGAGCGTCAACTACGGTCGTGAAAACTATCAATGAGATGCAGAAAGTGAACAATGCAATTACCGTGACCCTACAAATCATAAATGCAACCCCCTAAAGCAAAAAGCAACTACAAAGATGGAAATATTTGTAGCAGCATTTTCGAAGTGGCCAAGTGAATTTTTTTATATGCTGCAAAAACTGTGGAAGTTTAACTCGATTTTGCTTGTTGTTTGCTCACTTGAAACACCCCTGTTACAGATATGGGTGTTTTTCTTTCTTATAAAGCACTGGAAAAAGACTATTTCTAACGCCTGAGACTTCAAAGTCGGCTGCTGTCATCGTGGTTGCACTAAAGGGCTTTGACGGCACCCCATCAATCATCAGCTTGAGGTAAATCTCATGGTTGGGAAGATTGAGGAGATCAACACGAGAGAACACCGGTTCAAACTCACGCGCAATAAAGCCTGCATCCTTTGCACCCAAACGAAATGAGATGATGGTACCGGCGTTCCCCAACACTGCCGCACGGATGTCTGGGTCTAATTGATGCAAATATTGATGCGCGAGCACCACGCCAATACCGAACTTGCGTAATTCCGAAAGCATGTTCGCCAGTGCCAATGTGGTGAAGTTCTGGAACTCATCTATGAAAATATAGAAGGGCTGTCGTTCCTGTTCATTGGTGTCAGCGCGACTAAAGGCAGCAAGTCCAAGTGACGTCACCAACAGTCCACCAAACAGTGACGAACTGTCTTCACCAATCGTTCCCTTAGCAAGATTGACAAGGAGTATCTTGTCTTCATCCATGATGGAACGCAGGCGCAGACGACCATCTTCTCTTGTGAGGATGTGTCGCAGATTGGGGTCGGCGAGAAATGCTCCCACCTTGTTCTGTATCGGAGCAATGCCATCTGCCTGATAGCGGAATGAGTATTTCGGAAATTCCTTTTTCCAGAACTGCAACACCTGTTCATTCTCAACATTGCGAAGTGCTTGATATCGAAAGGTCTTATCCGTCAACATGAGGAGAATATCAGGGAGCGTTGCACTGGGTTGATCGAGAAGCGCAAGGATAGCATTGCGGAGTATATGCTCCATACGTGCACCCCATGCGTCGTCCCACATTTTCTTGAACACATCAAGCAGTCCTGATGCGACAAGTGACCGCCTGCCGGGACTCACCTGAGCTACGGGATTGTATCCATATGGTTGTGCGGGATTGGTGAGGTCAAAGTATATGAGATCAGACTGCCGATGTGTTGGAATATTCTCTGCGACACGCGCAACAAAATCTCCGTGGGGATCAATGAGTGCACACCCTCTACCACATGCAATGTCCTGCATAATGAGTGTTTCAAGCAATGTTGTTTTTCCAACGCCCGTCTTTCCAATGACATACATATGCGAGAGACGGTCTGCTTGTTTGATGCCGAAGGTGCGGTGAGGATGACGAACGTTGGTTTGAGCGAAGTATGAAATGTATCGGTTGTTCATGGAAGCAGTGTGCTCCCATACTGTCCGTCACTATAGTCCGCAGACTGTACCCTTGGGGTACATGCACCCGTCTACGCAAAGCACTCCCTCAAAGAGAAAATGGCCACAGCATCTGTTCTTTTGATGCGTTCGTTTCTTTCAAGAAGGAGTATTGCAATGACCTCTACCAATAAACCGTTCTACCGCGTCTTTGTTGTTGAAAACCGCAATGGAGATGATGAAGAAGATTTCTGGACGCAGATTGGTGTTGCCTTTGCGCACAAAGATCACAAAGGCATGAACATTGTGCTGCGGGCGTTGCCGCTTGATGGGCGGTTGGTGCTGAGGCGGTATAGCGAAAAGCCGATAGAGAAACTAGGTGAGAAAAGTTGAGTGCTTGGGCCTTGCGTATGCAGGGCCTTTTTGTGTGGGTTCAATTGAGCGAAAATCCGGTGGCTGATAGTTACAAAGACGTTCTCAATAGGGTGTAGATATGTACAGACTCGCGGAACACATCCGGTAAATCGAGGCGTCCAGGTGTGTGAACATAGGTACAGTGAGCTTGGAATTGTGGAAAACAAGTAAAACTAAATACAATTAACTGGAGATTCGAGTTGAAGCTCAAAACAACAGCTTATACTAATAGTTTTGATTACGAATTATGCACTATTGGTGAGCGAGATTGTGCGTTTGATCTTATTGTGTACGCGCCTGTGTGGCGCTGGAGCTTCCATCAGTCATTCCTAATGATTGATGGAAAAACCGATAATGGATGGACAAGCCTTTGACTGCGGAGCCATCTGAACGATTTTGACGATATGCACGTGTTTCCATAAGAGTTCATAACCTGAATGTGAGCACTTTCAAATGAAGAAGATCCGAGATGGAATGTATGGTTATGTTTACATGACTGATGTCGAAGGTTTGCTTTCCAAGCATCCCTTAGTGTTGCGATTGCATTACATCCATCAAAATAGTTTTACATATTTGACTTATCCAAGTAACCACAATACTCGGTACCCACACTCTTTAGGCGTCATGCATCTCGCTGGTGAAATATTCCTAAACGCATTTAGGAATTCCGCTATAGAGAAGCAAGCTGCATTGGCCACCGAAATTGGCAACATCATTTCGCGAGTAATGCCCTCACTAAGCCAGCCGCTCATAGATATTATCCCCGACGAGCCTCTCTACCGGTCTATCTCCACAATGGCTACCAAAAATTATGGACCAACGTCCGTTGTGGCCTATCAAGCACTTCGGATAGCAGCTCTTGTACATGACATTGGACATCCACCTTTTAGCCACGTCGTGGAGTATGCACTGCAGGATGCTCTTTCGAATTACAATGGTCATGAGGCTGTTGGTCTTCAACTCTATGATCTCATTAAACGAGAGATCATGGATGATTTGAGGCGTAGCTCATCCATGCAATTTGATGAAAACACAAAGGAGTTTTTTGACGTATGCCTCAGCGTTGCTCGCGTATTTCTGACTGCTAACACAGGCGATCGAGCATACGGCCTCAAAAGAACTATCTGTTCGGGAGAATTGGATGCTGATCGTTTGGATTACGTTCGACGTGATATTCTTTCCGCCGGAATGGCAACGGTGGTCTATGACCTAGGTCGCTTATTAGATTCTGCCTTTTTACGAACCAACAATGCTGACCGCTATCTGGAAGTCGGGTTCACTACTGGGTGTCTCAGTACACTGGAATCTTTTTTTTGGTCTCGCTTCTATTTGTATAGATGGATGATTTATCATCACGATGTTGTCCGAAGGAATATGGCTATCCAGAGGTTTCTAATAATATTATTGAATTATTCTGGTCCAATTGCTGAAATTTCACACCTAAAGTCAAAGCTTGCATCTTTAGCTCAAGACGAAAATGAGCGTTCGGATTATGCGATGTTCACGGACGGGTATTTGATATCCATACTTTGGGACGTGTTTAATAATGTACGGGGCCGATTATCAACTGCGACTACCGAAGAAAAAGAAATGCATCTATTTGCCGACCTAATACTAAATCGGAGAAATGATCGTTTTCGTTCGCTTTGGAAGCGACCGAACGAATATGCGTCTTTCTGCAAGCTGACGTTAAGTCAGATCGGACAGCATGCAGGAGGAGGGGCAATCGAAGAGTTTAATCGACTTATCGCGAATGTTTTTAAGAAACGGTATCCTAGTGCAGGATCTGGATTGAACCGACTCAAATTTGCTGTGGAAATCGAAAAAAAAGTGAATGGCGAACTGCGAAAAACGCATCCGAATCACAGACTATATATATATTATTTCACTGGGTTTCGTCCTGTACCAGATAAAGACTTCTATCTTTCCGCTGCGATTGGATCACCAGATGCAGTTGCTGTTGATGATGTGTCACCTAGTCTTGAGGGACTCCGTTCAGCTTGGAACCGTGCGCCACAAATGATGATGTTTTACCAAGTCACTGACGATATTGTTGACGACGATCCTGCAACATTGAAAGATACTTACGAGAAGGCTGCAAGCGCTGCTATTTCAAGAACATTTCTGCCTGATGATCCTTAAGGTAGTTAGCAGCACAATCTTTGCAGTTTAGGGAAAATAAGTATAATGAGCAGATAAACCTAATTGGGGCACCTATGATTACGCTACTTGTTGGAGGACAATTCGGTGGTGAGGGTAAGGGCAAGATTGCATCAGCACTGTCTTTCAAACACAGCTACGATATCGTTTGTCGATGCGGCGGAGTTAATTCGTCCCATACAGTGGTGATCAACAAAAATGAAATCAGACTTCGAATGTTGCCTGCGTCCACTGTAGTAGACAAGAAACCACTAGTTGTTTTTGGACCGGGCACACTTATTCACATAGATACTCTTTTCGATGAAATCAAAAGTGTTAAGTACAATCGAGCGCGAATTAAAATTGACCCAAAAGCTGGGGTCGTGTCCCAGGACTGCATAAGGGAGCAGAGGCGTGATAAACGTTATACACAATTGGGTTCCACTCTTACCGGTACCGGTTACGCCGCAGCAAAGAGGGCACAGCGTTATCTTAGATTGGCGAGAGATTATAAGCGACTTGCTCCGTTCATGGACGATACAGCAGAGTTGTTGTTTCAAGCTGCTTCAAAAGAAAAGAAGATACTTGTAGAAGGACATCAGGGAGTGGGACTTTCAAACTACCATGGCGACTACCCCTACACATCAAGCAGAGATTGCACGACTGCAGAATTGTTCTCCGAAATTGGGCTCAGTACGCGATGGCCACACCGTGTTATTCTGGTTATTAAGATGTTTCCCACGAGAAATCATGCAGGCACGCTGTCAGGGGAATTGAGTGAGAAGCATGCAACGGCTATGGGAATCAGTGAATATGGTGGCGGTTCCTGGGGGATTAAAGATAAGCGCAGAAGGGTTGGGCTGCTTGATTATGATCAAATCAATCATGCAATACGACTTAACACTCCAGATGCATTAGCTATTACTGGTATTGACTATTTGGATAAATCTAGTGCTGGCGTTAGCAATTACACACTTCTTGGTCAAAAAGCGCTTGAACTTATTAAAAATATTGAAAAAGAAACAAAGAGGCAGGTGAGGATTCTTTCTACTGGACCCGGGGTTTCTGAGACCATTTTCTTAGGAAATAGTGATGAGCACCATTTTTGGGAAGCCCAATACGCCGCCTGAAAAACCTCATCACCAACTTTTTGGGATAGCACGGGTCAAGAAGTGGACTACAGGGATATTGCAGAGCATCACCCTTCCTGTTTCTGAGAGAAATCTTTTACCCCGGTTCCAATATCGTCCATTAGCCCCCGCACTTTAGGAATCAAGGCCTCACGCGCCTTCAAATACCGCTTAGTACCGCGCCCAAAGCGCAGTTCCAACGCCTGCATTTCTTGCTTAAGGGGAGGATACTGTTCTTTGATGGCAGTGAGCCAAAAGGGCGCATGAACAGTGAGTTTTTTGCCTTTTAGGGTTGAGTTCAAACGCATGTCGGAAAAGATGCTTTTCTTGATCGTGTCATCGCCATCCTGGAAAAGTTCGTAGGCATCAGCTGCGAAGTTTAATCGCTTCTCTGCCGTTTGATGGAGTTGTTGGTACGTTGTCTCCGCCTGCTGCATCATTTGTTCCAAAGATGCAATGTCTTGCGTGAGCGCATTCTTCCGCTCTTTGTACTCCTCCTCTGAGAGCAAATCCTTGAGATACATATCCGTCAGTTTATCAACCTGCTGTTTTGCATCGGCGAGTGCGCTTTCTTGCGTGGCTCGTATTTCCTCTGCTTCCTTCTCTTTTTTGCTGTCTCTTTCTTTTGAAATAGCAAGCGCCCAATCTCTGAACTCAGGCAGAATGGTGTATGACTGGATTTCTTTGGCAATCTGTGCGTCAAGCAGATTTGCGTTGGTATAATGGCGCTGTGAGCAGGTGCCGTGTTTGCGTGCGGGGATGCAGTAGTAGAGGGTGTATGCTTTGGGTTTTCCGGTGCATTTGAGCACCTTTTCTTTATGCGTTGCAGACACCGGCCCACCGCATTCTCCACATTGCAACAAACCAACATAGGCATAGTGGTGTTGCTGTTGCTTCACTGCACTCTTGCGGCCAAGGAGCACCTGGACACGATCAAACTCTTCGATTGTAATCATTGCGTCGTGGATGCCTTGATATAGGAGGCCGTTGTATCTGAATTGGCCGGTATAGAATGGGTCGGCGAAGAGGCGGTATAGGGCTGAACGAGCGAGTGGCTTGCCGCCGGATCGCTTTGTCTTTGGTGTTCGTAGTCCGTACTCATTATTGAGTATGTCGAGGATCATGGTGCCTGTGTAATTGCCGGTTAGCATCAAGTCCCACGCTTTGCGGATGATCTTGAAACGCTTGCGGTCTTTGATGATGTAGTTTTCGCCACGAGGTTTGGTTATGGTATTGCGATAGCCAAGTGGTGCACGCCCGGGAGAAATGCCCTTCTCAACCTTGCTCTGAAGGCCGCGTTTCACATTCCTCGAGAGGTCGCGGATGTATTGATTGGCCATGCTGCTTTCGATACTGAAGATGACCGCATTGTCTTCTGGCAGGTATTCTCGACCAATGGTTTGAATGGATTTGATTGTTTCCTGCTGGAGAAGCCACTGAATTGTTGCGCTATCGATAGGATTGCGTGAGAGACGGTCAATCTTCCACGTTAGAATGCCGTCTGCCTTTCCGGTCGTTAATGCAGAAAGCATCTCTTCAAACACTGCTCTGTTGTGAGGTTCTTTTGCGGAACGTGCTTCGGAGAATGTTGCAACCACAGTGAGATTGAGATCACGTGCAAGATCTTGCAATACCCGAATTTGATCATCAATTGACTGTACCTGCTTCTCGTCTGACTCAGACGATTTACGGGCATAAATGACGTATGTGATGGGTTGTTTTGGGGGATGCATATACGCGGTAATGAACAGTATGATTCTAGAATCGGTGTGCAGAATGTCAAGCTTCCGACCTCCCAATTTGACGGGTATGTTTGTGATGATTGGATCGCAGCAGATCAACCAACCGCAACAACATACGGGCCTGAAGCTGTGCGTCCTTTCGGTCAATAGGCGTGCCGAAGCGCTTTTTGTATAGACGCATAAATTCTGCCAGCTGTTGTTCCGAGACTTTCATTCCTATCAGCGTAGCAATGGAGAGAAACTATCATAGCCCCCACACCGTACCCCCATGTTTCATTGTCGCGTCTTCCGCTCAGCCATGCCCCCGCATAGGATGAGGGCATGGCTGAGCGGAAGCCGAAGACATCATCAAAGAAACAGAAGGACAACACATGTCCCACTATTTTCAGCGGTGCTACCGTCCGGTGCCTTGGTTGAGCTGGTTTATGATCCAGAGGAAAAACAAACGGCCTTTGCCGTTTGGGAGGACGGTGCATGGCGGTTAGTGGAGCAGATTGCAGATGGCGCGCATACGCTGGTGCCCTATGCACCAAGCAATAACCTGATCAACAATCATGTGGTGCTCTTTCCCTCGCAACCCGAAGATTATGGTGATGAAGCCGCACTGATCACTGAGATACGTGCCTTCATCCATCGCTATGTGGATTTGAGCGAAGATTTTGAACATATCGCCGCATACTACATCCTCTTTACCTGGGTGCACGACACCTTCAATGAACTCCCATATCTGCGCCTGCGCGGTGACTATGGCTCCGGCAAAACTCGCTTTCTGTTGATTGTCGGGTCACTCTGCTACCGCCCTATTTTTGCCAGTGGTGCATCCACCGTCTCACCAATCTTTCACATCTTGGATCGGTTTGGGGGGACACTCATTATTGACGAAGCGGACTTTCGTTTTTCAGACGAAAAGGCGGACATGGTGAAAATCCTCAACAATGGCAATATGCGGGGTATGCCGGTGTTGCGCACGGAAATAAACCGCAACAAGGAACTCAACCCCCGCGCCTTCCAGGTATTCGGGCCCAAGCTGGTCGGTATGCGAAAAACGTTTGACGATCGTGCGCTTGAGAGCCGCTTCATCAGTGAAGAAACCGGCAAGCGCACACTGCGTGCGGATATTCCCATCAATCTGCCATCCACATACAAAGAAGAAGCGCTTGCATTGCGCAACAAGCTGCTTCTGTATCGCTTTCGTAACCGAGGGACGCACAGCCCGACAGAACAGCTGGTTGATCGCAGCATTGAGCCGCGACTTAATCAAATCTTTGCGCCGCTTCTCAGTGTGGTGCAAAGTGACACCATACGAGCGATACTCAAAGATATTGCGCGGCGCTCTCACCAGGGACTTATTGCTGAGCGCAGTACCCAAATTGAAGCAGACGTGCTCACGGTTATTCGCGCCCTCTTTTCTCAATCGACGCACACCCACATCACTCTGAAGGACATTGTTGCAACCTATAACCGCGCTTTTGGCACAGACCGGCCAGTGACGCATAAATGGATGGGGCATGTGCTACGCACCTCGCTCAATTTGCACACCAAAAAGAGCCACGGCATCTATGTCATTCCGCATACCGAAGCAGACAAGCTCACCTTTCTCTACGAGCGTTATGGGGGTGCGCGAGGAGGATGCCGCAGCGCTTATGGAAGAAAAATCTTTTGGGTAGACTTGGGGGACTTTGGGGACGTTATAGCGGAACCATACTACCAACATTCGGTGCTATATAGAGAGCCACGGTTGCCGGATGGTGTACCGCAGAGAAGTCCCCAAAGTCCCCGTTGTCCCCACCATACCTATTGCATTTTTCAAAAATGCTATACTGAACCATTGAGGCACAAACGCCCGTCTACCGCCCGTTCCCCCCGTCCGCTATGCTGCAATTGTGTGCCCGGCGCATACCAAAGCCTATGAGACAACTCAAAAGCTACTTCCGTACCTTTCGCAAACGCTCCGGCCTCTCCCAGCAAGAGGTGGCGTTTCTCTTGGATCTCAAGAGTGGACAGATGGTCTCACGCTATGAGCGGCTTTCACGCACGCCAAGTTCAGCCGTGCTGCTTGCGGCGGTTATCTTGTTTGATGTGTCACCCCATGACCTCCTGCCTGGCATCTGCAAAAAGGTCGAAAAGCGTATCGCCATACGCGCCAAAACCCTCATTGCCTTATTCGATACACAACCGCAGACACCGCGCCTCCTGCACAAGCGGGAGTTTTTATTGGACGTTATTGAACGGATTGAGGCGCGTCACACCCGCCCATGACCATACTCGCCATCTATCCCCACACCCGCGGCATTGCCTATGCCGTGTTTGAAGGCATATATACTGCCGTGGATTGGGGCATCAAGACGGCAAAACAAGAAACCAAGCACGCCACGTCACTGGCACACGTGCGCCAACTCCTCGATTGGTTTCATCCCCAGATCATTCTCATGCAAAACTGTGACTGTGCGTTTCTGCGCTGCTCAAAGACGGTGGCAGCGATTATTGAAAGCATTACCGAAGCGGCATTATGCGAAAACATTGCCGTGCGGCTCTATACCCGCGTCAACATCCGTGAGTGCTTTTGTATGCACTATGGTGCAACAACCAAGCATGAGATTGCCCGTGCTATTGGCGAGGTGCTGCCGGACTTTGCGCCCTATGTGCCGTCCATGCGGCGGTTGTGGGAATCGGAGAAGCATCAGATGGCGGTGTTTGATGCGGTTTCACTCATCTTTACCTATTACTATTTTGATGGGGAGGACTTGGCTCCGTAGCAGCATCACCCCAGTCATCCTTTTGGAGCCACCGTCGCTCATGCACCCAAGCCTGATGAGTGACGGTGGTGGAGAAAGGATGATGAATATCCTTTTGGTGGACTGGAGCGTATGCAATCGCAAAAAATAAAGGCTAACTTATATCTTCAAGAGTTAAAACTCTATCTTCATCGACCAACTTTTCTTCTTCTAATAAAGTCTTAGCTTCATTTATATGATTTGTAAAAAATACGATGGCCAAATCTTTAGTCGCACGAGAGCAACACACATAGAATAGCCTGCGAGTTCTGGACAAAGCGTCATCTTTGCCTTCCCTTATATTTTTTTTGTCTGTATCAGATAATGATTTTACTCCAAAAAATTTCTCATAAGAAAACTGCTTTTGGGCACGGCCTTCCTCATCATCCAAAATGACCAATACTCTGGGAAATTCTGCACCTTTAATGCCATGTTGAGTTGCGTAGGGTGTTTTGTCTTCAATATAGCTTTGGTAATTTATGAGTTCGCTTGCCTCACAATTCATATAACTTTGTAGAGCTTCAACCTGTTTATCTTCCTCATCTGGCTCTAATTCGGAAAAGGCTTCAGAGAGAGTTGCATCATCAGAAGTTGACGTATCAACGTCACTATTTAAGTAAGGAATGAGGCGCTTGTCTAATTGTAGTATGCGTTTTTCATGGCAGTGCTTAAGCACTTCTTGTACACTTTTTCCAGACTGCATTTTACGTTGAAGTTCATTCGCTGCTTGTTTTAGATTTTTTAAATCCGTAGCAGAAATTTTTTATGTCTTTGTTAATTTTAGTATTTAATAGAGGGCTTCTCTTACGTAGAATTTCGATAATTTCAAAATTATTTTTGTGTTCTATTGCTTTTATCAATGGAAGTATGACTTTTAAAAATGGGTTGATTGTCCAGTGTTCACCCTCTGACAATCTAGTTTTAAAAGAGTTTGGCGCTCCGTCATTCAAAGCGATGTAGAGGTTGCTAAAACCAAGTCGATTGGCTGCTATTCTGTGTACAATGACAAGTTGCTTTACATTGTATTCTGTTTGTGCAGGATGCCACCCTAAATCATTCAGGTTTTCCGAGAGCCAAGTTTGCACCTTTTGTAAATTTTGTGTCCGATATTCATCTTGCGGCAAAATAAAAATAGTAGAACTTCCGGTATAAGAAAAATCCCATCCAGAAATTTGTAATAGCCCATCTCCATTTTTGCGTATCACATTTACCGTGTGTAAGACCTTTTCAGGACTTCTAAAATTTTCCGGTTTATCAATGACTGTGGCATTTGGAATATTTGGGATTTCGCCAACACCACTCATATAGATATTTTGCATTTGGTCACCAAAAAAACCTAAACAAAATTCCTTATGATCTTCTCTTACTTGAATAAGTGCAGCTATAAATTCTGGTATAGTGTCTTGGCTTTCATCTACGAAGAAAAATGGGTATTTGCGTGCTATTATTTTGCGTAGAACAGGTTTTGTTGAGAGCAATGCTGGCCCAATTTTTATAACCTCAGAATGGCCTAATATACCTTTTTTTAAATCTGAGCTAGATTGATAGAAAAACTTGTCAATGTTATCTAAATTACCTACCTGCTCATGATACAAATCGATCTTTCTGTTGTTTTTTTCTCTTGTGGTGTCACGTGTTCTAGGTTTTTGGTTGTGCTCCCTTAAATTAGTAATTTTCTCTTCTAAAGACTCAATCAACCACGCTCGAATTTCTTTCGTAAAAGGTTTTATCTGTTCCCAAAGAAAACTATGGATAGTCGATACATGGAACAAATCGTCATGCCCAACATCCTCAAAAATTTCCTTGGTAGCGATTTCAGTATAGGTAATACAGGCAATTCTTTGCTTATGTTGTATTAGATCAGAACCTTTGATACGACGTATATAATCCAGTCCTTTTACTAAAGATGTGGTCTTACCAGAACCAGCACCGGCTTTCATAATGAAAGGTTGGCGATCATCAAGAACTATGTGCAACTTTTTATCAGCATTTGTATCAGGTTTATCAATTCTTACTGTCATGATCGTGTGTTTTTGGCTGCATTTGTAATTTTAGCCATTGTAGGCCATTCTCGATATATAGAGGGACATTCCAATCTTTTGGGTCATACTGTAAAAGAGAGAGTGCGAATTCAGATTTTCTAAAGCTATCTTTTTTTACCTTTTCATGGATAGCTCTGCACTGAGCTTCTACCGTTTCGCCTTCAACATGCAGTTTCAGATGACTCTGCTCATCACCTTGAAGCCACGTGAAATTCTCAAACGCAAATGCTTCCTCAAAAGTTCTTCCTGGAAAATCAGAAGTTTTTTGCTCTGAATTTTCATTTTGTTGAGTGGCTGGATATTGATACGCAACACGTAAGCAAGCATTTGCCTCAGAACAAAGTGTTTTCGTTTTATCCTCATCATTAAGTTCTAAAAGGCCAGCAATATCCTCAATCGTCCAATCGTCCTCCTCTTCGGTTTTCCCTATATTGAAGAAATGATCCCGTAGCATCACATTGGATGTGACGGCATTTTTTTTCCAAGCTGGACATGTCTTAGCATGTGTGCGCTCTTCTCCATTTTCATCAATTTTAGATACACTATCTAAATCTGTGACGATGAGTGTGGTGATGCCAAGAAACTCAATGAGAGGGAGGAAACGGTGTATGTGCGCCCCGCCAACTTCTAAAATACTTAAATAACAGGATTGAAGGCTTTGAGCAGTTTTCTCAATCATAAACGGCAACAACATACGCTCAACATTTCCTTCAACAAATACCGCCGCATCTGCAAAGAAAAGGTCACAATGCGTTAGCTTCATATATCGTTTCAAAAACTCAAGGCTACCATCACCTTTAAATTGGGATAAATCTAGGACTTTACTGGCTTGCTTAATATTGCTTCCAGTTCGTTTAAAATACCGGATTGGCGCAAATCCACTATCGTAAAGGATATGAGATGAATGTGTGGTAATGACAAATTGTTCAAAAAAACCATCATCAGGTTCACCCAAAGTCTTTTTAATTTTTTCGATAAAAACCTTTTGTAATTGTGCATGGAGGTGGGCTTCCGGCTCTTCGATAAATAGTATGTGTAGAAGTGGACGATTTACCTCTAGGGTTTCCCATGCTTTTCTAAAGTCTAATAATTCTACAAACATAAAAATGAGGTTTTTAAAACCTAAGCCATTATATTTATCTGGTAAGGCACACTCCCCATTTATCTTATAGTGAATACGGGTACTGTGCCCCATGATACTGTCAGCGTTCAAAGAGGAACGAATGTCAATTTCTGGGTTATCAGTTCCAGGATAACCAAGGTTTTCTAAACTCCTTAGCATTGTTTCAAAAACATCATTTAAGTGAGTATCGAGACTGTCTTTTGCTTTTGTTAATGACCGTATCGCTTCGTAGTCATCCTTTTTTTGCTCTAAGTTTCGTCTATAGAAACGACTAAATCTTTTTGATAAATCTTCTGAACGTCCGGTTGGGTGATCATCTGAAAGATGTCGTTGGGCATTTAAAAAATCTATACGAACTAACGATTTGAGTATTTTGTCTCCACTTTTTTCTTTATCTCCTAAAGGTCTCAGAGTTGCATTCTCAGCTAAAAACCCCTCTTGATCTCTCTCTGCATAATCCAAGACATAATATTTTACATGATATTCTTCCGGCACAAGTTTGCGCTCCAAGAAATCAATAAGGTTTTTGGGCCATGGTTTATATTCATTCTGTTCTTGAGAAGAAACGATCTCGTCGTTGCTATTTTCTATTTGTCTTACATTCTCGAGTATTTGAGTATTTTGGGATTTGCTTTTGGCTTCAAAAAAATTAGCCAAGGTATCCTGAGCGTTTTTTGGTTCAAAACTGACACGAACGCCTATTGGCGTATTTTCCCAATCTAAACTGGGAAGGATATCTATTACTTGATGTAGGTCTTCTTCGCTTATTTCAAACCATAAATCTAAATGAATAGCTGGTAATTTTATTTCTTGCATTTCATTATCAGACAAGGCTTCAGAATATTTATCACCAACGTTATTAAAGCAATCCCAGCAGTCAACAGTAAAATCATAGACCGAAAATTTATCTTTTGAACCACCGAGCATTAATTGGAATAAGTGGGTAGCAGAAGTTTTGCCGCTATTGTTTTCTCCCACAAAAATAGTGGTTTCATCTTCAAGCTCGACGCAAATTTTCTTCAAACGTCGAAAATTTTCAATAGAAAATGATTTTAGTTTCATTGTATAAGTTTACTTGAAGAGGAGCATAGGAAAATTATTTATAATAAAATGGAAATAAGTCAACATCTGAAATAAAATATCCAATTATATATTGATAATAAATTAACCTCTATAATATGTGATTTTAGTTTATTCTTTAGGTTTATCACCACATCCTCCCCGCAATTTCCATCTCCTCTGGGCCAATGAGCTGCGTGTATATCTCAGTAGTCTCCAGATTAGTATGCCCCACCCATTTCTGCACAAACGTAATAGGAACGCCTGAGAGCACGGCATGCGCACAAAAGCCATGTCGGAGGCCTTTGGGTGAAGCATGCGGGCCGAAGATACTAGCTTCTACCATCACGGCCTTCACACACTTCCAGGCATGCGTACGTCCCCAAGGCCAAAGTGGTTCTGGATAAAGCAGATGGTTTTGCTTTGCTGAGATGTCGTGTATGTCGTTGAGAGCTTCGATGAGTTCTGGCGATACAGGAACTTCGCGGACTTCATCTTGATCATGACGTTTCTTCAAACACCGTATGGAGATTATGTTGACCTCAGGCTGAATAGAGGTAGGCGTGAGTTCCAAAGCTTCAGAGATACGGCAGCCAGTATGGGCTAGCGTGAGGCAAAAGGTGCGTATTGGTGGAGGAGCGTTGTTTGCTGCGTTTAGAAACCGTCTGCGTTCCGCTTGATTGATATATTTCCGGGCACCATTGCCGTCATAGAGCGTCATGCGGGAGCGGTATGGTTTGGGCATTGGCACGTTCCTGCGTCTCATAGTTGTGAACACAATTGGTAATTCTGTTCATACCCTATGAAAACGCTAGGTGGAGCGGTGTGTATCCATGCCAGTCCCATCTCTTTCATACACACCTTCCATATTAACTGCAAGCATAATTATGTATTGAACAGTATTTTCTGTGTCGTGAACAATATTACCAATTCTGTTCACACAATAAAAGCGGGTGTATTTCCCAAACAATACAATGAATTGATTGCATTTAGTCTTTGTATATACAACATGGGGGTTTCGCTATGGCAAAAGGAATAGGTATTGTTGCACTGTTCGTCGCATTTCTCGCAATCACGATACCCATCCCACTCACACCGTTGGTCATATGGTTGGGACTGATATTAGCCGTCATTGCAGGAATTTTGGGTGACCGCATCTTTGCAACCGCCACACCACTCATAACGGCGGTCAACATATTGCTCCTCAGTCCACTCACGCTCGCCTATCTGCACACACCCCAAAACACCGCGCACTATAACGCAACCGTTGCACTCTTGATTGCACCGTTTGTGGCGATGCTCATCCATGCAATCGTGAAGGCAACAAGTCGGCAGAGCCACGTGAAGCAAGAGCACTGAACCTTTCACACACAACCAGGGGGAACTGATATGGCTATACAAAATATCGTTGTGCACGCAATTGTTTTGAGACTGATGAGTGCGGGAGTGCTGGCTATGGGGTTGCTGTATTCCTCAACCGCAGCACATGCGGGAAGTGCTGATCGTGCCGCACGAGGAGCGGTCGTCACCATATACAAGCATTCTGGCAAAAGAGTCTGTGGACGCGCATGTGGGCGCGCTGCGGGGAGAGCTGGCGGCGCTATCTATGACGGCGTGCAGGAACGGTCAATCAGATATGGTGGGAAGCTCCAGCAGTTTGGGTGGGGCGTACGCCAACGGTATCAGCAACGGCGGCGGTACAGACCAGCACCACGGTATAGACCACGGCCATATCGTCGGAATAGGCCCCGTCGCTATCGCAGACGGTACTAAGCGAGGCGCTCGGTGATGTTTCGGCATCACCGAGCACCACCAATACCAACAACTCATTATGTGGGGGCATGTCCGATGCACATATTCTCTCATCGGTTTCTTTTCATTGTGGTGATGCTCTACGGTGTATCGGGGTGCGCATCGAATGCGCCTGATACCTTCAACATCCAATCAGAAATTGCCAAGAAAACGAACGGCGCAAATTGTGCCAAGTTACGCACAGTGATGGTCGAGGCGAAAAAGGCACATCAGCAATCCAAAGACATGCAGGCTGCGGGCGACACGGCACTGGTTGCAGGCATGGCGCTTAGTGTTATTCCCGGCGTGGGACTGCTTGCACCGGTGCTCTCTGGGGCCGGTATTGCGGGGCAAACCAACGGCACCTATGGGAAAGTGAAGCCTGAACTGCTGTATCAGGAAAGCCACCGTGTCTATCACCGCAAAGGGTGCAAACCGAAGATTCAATTTGGGAAATAGTACAATCGTTTTTGTGTTCAGGGAGGATACTATGTGCAGGTGTGCATCAATGGTGTTTGCGTTGTTCATCTCGTGTTGTCTAGCAGTACCGGCGGCATCTCAAGGGATACCGTCAGAGTTCGATTCTATCAAAGCTGCAAAACGCAACCTTGTGCAATACGGCGAGGTTGTTGACCTCACGAAAACAAATGGGCAGGAACGCGTGGTGTATGGCATAAAAAGCTATGTGGTTTTTGTCCGTGGCGCAGTTAAGCTACCGTCTGGCTTCTATTTGCTTCGGGGCAAAAATGTTCCTGCTGTGAGTCCCAAATTCCGAGGTAAAGTGAAAGGAATGCGGCGCGGGAACGTGACGCATCCTATTACGGCGGCACTGGTAGACTCGTCCCCACTTCCCAAGGGGACGTTGTATGTCATACAGGGTGAAGTGCTGTTTCAGATGACAGAAAAAGGTTGGCGATATCGGGCATGGAAGATCACACAGGAGGGGTGGTGCTGGGGAGGAGCGGCGGCAAAGAGTGCTACTGCTTGTTATCGTGCTCGGGAGATGTATTGATTGGTGGTTAGGTGAGGATCTGGATCAAGGTGATGGTCATGCCGATCAAGAAAACTGCTTGCGTGACGAGTGCGGTGAATACAAAACGTTGTATCTCTGATTTGTTTTGCTCAATGAGCGCTTTAAGTTCGCCAATATCAGCCTTGGTCGCAAAGTGCTGCGCTTCATCACGAGACACAACCGACTCTGCCGCTACACGAGCTTTTTCTTTGTCGACACCCGCTTCAACGAGGGCGTTATAGAGATCTATGGTGGTGGTTGCCATATGCGATTGAATGATATGCGTAGTATATCATTTTTTGGGAGGATTGCATGGTGAGATCGTTTAACGACGTGGTGTACTTGTCGACGTATGAAAAATCGAAATAATCTCCACAAAGGAAGGCTGAATGCGATAGACGACGATGTATGGCAATTGAGGAATGACAAGTTCGTAGGTGCCTGGGACGACACCCTCCCTGCCGGAGTATGGAAATACACTCAAACGATCAATTGTGCGTCGGATGGTTGCACCCACTTGTTCGGCAGCATGGGGATTATCTTCTGAAATGTATGAGAGCTGCCCGTGTAGGTCTTCGAGTGCTTCGAGACGATAGTGAACCCGCATTTACGTTGCAAACTTACCAAATAATGCCTCGACTTGTTCGTCCGTGGCAAATACGGGATTGGGGTCGTTAATGCGTCGCTTCACTTCCTCGACTTGTTCTGGTGAAAGTGTGACCTTTGATTGGTCCTGTTCAACAACACCAAGGATCATCTCGCCGATTTCATCCTGGCGGCTGTCGGGGAGAGACTTCACTTTGAGCAACGCTTCTTCAAGTAGTTTCGTCATGCTGGCATTCTACCACAAGTCGAGTTTTTGGTCAGTGCAATATCTAAAATCTAATGATTCCGTTTAGGAATTGCAAATTAGCGTGATCACACTCCTCACTGCATATCGCACGTTACCAAGCGAGTTCTCCGATGTTCTTTCACTCCCTCATGTTTCAACCGCAAGTCTGGCACGCGCAATGTGGCAGTATTCTTGTGAAATATCGATCCCGATATAGTGTCGTCCAAGTTTCTTCGCCGCAACAGCCGTTGTGCCCGACCCAACAAACGGATCAATCACCACACCACCTTCGGGACAGAAGCAGCCAATGAAGTCATGCGCGAGTTGATCAGAAAAGGTTGCGGGATGTTGTCGTTTGAGATCATTGTGCGTTGTGACATTTGCATAGGGCCAGATCGTCCCACGGCATTTGGTGGGAGCTGTAATAGAGACCCGTTTCGAAGACTTGACGGTGCCATCGGATAGTCGTTGTTTGGAAGGACGATTACGCTGCCCGGCATTCTTGCACGGAATGGCAAGATGTCGCTTATCAAAGTATGCAGGGCGCATACCTTTCACAAACACCGGCATATATTCATGGTCAACCCGAAACCGCTTGTTCCACGCACAACCTGGTGCGGAATGCTTCTTTTGATAAATGATTGTTTCAAAGAGTTGGAAGCCCGTAGCACACCAATCAACAATGGTGCGAAAGCTCGTGAGCGATTTTGCACCACGCTTGGTTTGATCTTGTATGACCATAACCACAACCCCACCATGCTTCAGCACACGGTACAATTGCTTGCCGGTTTGGTGCAAATCAAGCGTGAAGCCGTGATACATGCGTAGGTTATCATAGGGCGGTGAGGTCACCACCAGGTCAATGGAGTTTGCGGGAAGTGTCTTGAGCACTTCGGCCGCATTGCCACAAATTATAGTGTCAATAGGAATCGGTGTGTGCGTTGCTTTGGTTTCTGAATGAGTGTTTGAGATCGTGGACGTGCAAACATTGTCTTGGTTCATTGTGTTCTCCGTAGTGAATGAGAACACGGAAAATATACATAGATTTCAAAAGGTAAACGTGAGCACTTGGTGTGGTATGCGTTGTATCAAGGGTGCATGAAGTACTATGTGCACATATCACGTTTGTGTGAGGAGGCGGAGTTTTTCACACCCGATCAATCCAAAATGCTTCATATCCCACACGCTGCCATGACTCAGTCAGCATATGCGGTGTTGGCTTTGGGGCTTGTTGAAAGTCACCTAACGCACTCATGGTTTTAAAGAGAAACAGTTTGCTGCCACATTCGGTCAATTCCAGAAGCAGCTCCATAATGTTCTGCATGTGACGCGTGTTGGTGGTCACGGTGAGCACCATGAGGTTGGGAATACCAAGATGGGAGGTATAGATCTTCCGTGCAGCTATTTCCCGATAGGCGAGCAATTTTTTGAGATATGAAGATTGATTGAGGTTGGGACGCCTAACGGGTATGGTGTTGCGGTCTGCTTCAAGGGCAAAGAAGCGATAGCGTTTGGCTCCGTCACTTCCGGTATATTCCAAACCAAACAGCGCATCAGGAATGAGCGTGGTTTTTGCATCATGGCGTTTTCGAGTGCGTGCGGAGAGATGCGAGACTGAAACCGGAAGTGCGAGTGGATTGTGGGCAGCGCGTGTTTCCTCCGGTGCTTTGGCAATGATCTCCTGCCAGGGGATAAATCGCAGATTGCTCGCTTCTCGCACGCCCAATTCAATCGAAGCCAGGATGTCACAAATCATCAACGCATGGGCAAATTGGTGGTGCGCCCCCATGCTGCGACGGAAGCGCAGTTGCGTTGTCTCACTCTGATTTCCGGTATCACGCAATACGTCCCTCCCCGGTGCTGCCAGTTCATAGATGACGGGCATGTATCGTGCATTCGCATATTGCCATTGTGCTTTGGGTCGATTGATGTATCCACCTTCGTGATAGAGATCACCTAAGCGTTCTTTGAAACGAGTCTCGGACTTCCCGCCAACCAATGCATAGAGAAATGTTGATCGTAGATAGCGGTAGCGTTCGAGAAGTTGGAAAATCTCAATGTCACGCGGAGAGATGGCAATGTGTTTGCCGGTCTTCTTGCGTGACATGCGGGAGCGGCGTTTTTGGTTTTGCATCCTCCTTCACGCCTTCTTGCATTTACCAAATTCAATGACGGTAGCAAGGTTGGCAAAGCGCAGGGAGTTTGTGAAAAATGGGAGCCAGCTCCTCGCTGGCTCCGTAGTTGCAAAGGATGCATTGCAACTGAATGCTGCAAGAAGATGCCAATGTTTCACTACATTAGCCCGCCGTAATTTTATCGCGTCCGCCACCAAGAGCCGGAAACGCGATAACAAAATCGCGTGCACGAGCACACAGCTTGCAGCTCGCACAGGTGACACCAGAATGCGTGCGTGCGGGACAGATGATGACCTTACGTCCCGCAGGGGTTGACGTGTTTGTTTTCTGATCGCTTGGTACAACCGCCGTCACCGGAGCGCAGTTGGTATCAGCCAATGCGTCTGCATGAGCAAGAGAATTGCCGCTTAGGTTGATGGTAAAACCATTACGATTGGCTTCAGCAACAGCTTGTCTGTTCGCATGATGCTTCAGGACATCAAAGTGAGTATAGGTGAAACCGCGACGCCCGCGATTTGCATTCGTTAGTTGCCGAAGTTTTTTTCGATTGATGAATATTTGATCGTCAGTTGGTAAGTCGCCCGCCTGATTATGACGCCAGAATGCACCTTCAGGAAGTGCGCGAATTTCCTTCAGCAGGTCATCAAACGAATGAACTTTGATGTGTCCTTTTTGAAAGGAACCACCAGCAGGTGTGCGATCAAGGGCCGTCCAGATAAACCCACCAAGCATACCATGTTCGGCATAACAGGCACCGGCTGTTTCTGAGTCGGCAGATTTGCGCAGCGGACAGGACAAAGGACAGGTTTTTCGTGGACTGGTTGTGACGAAAATTGGCCCAAGAATGCGATTGTATGATTGTCGAGTAATGAGAAATTTATCCATGTGGGTACTCCCGTTGTGTGAAGGGAGCACCTATTTAAGTATCTGATTTTATTTAGAAAAGTTGGGAGCAAGGCGGGATATGGTGCGCCTTGTGTGACCATGTTCGCACATGCGGACACATCACTTTTGTGTGAGGGAGTGTGTTTTTTTTGGAGTGGTGATGGGGGTGTTGTGTGGTGAGATGTTACGAGGAAAGATCACAGTTCAATGATTGCAAGTGAAGAATTCGTCACTGACGACTTTTATAGAAACGTACGCACTAAACTTGAGCTTGTGCCTCATCGGGAGAGTACAGAAGGTCAATCCAGAATTGTGGTGGAACGGGATATCTATAGTGACGACAAGCAAGGAGAAAAACGGGCCAATAAATAGTCTGCATACAAGATAACTTCATAAAGCTATTTTCCTTCTGGCATGCCTCTTTGATCGTCTCTAAAAGTTCTATGCCGTTGACCGAAACTGGTAAATCGCACAATGCAACACCGTGATCGCGACCCCCTATATACAACTCATCTTCAGTAGCGCTGTCTGGCAGCCAAAGTTGTAGCGTACAATGTTCAAGTTTGGTTTGTGTTAGTTCGACGAGTTTTTTGATTCCATTTTCTTCACCTAGGGCGCAAAGCCAAGCGGCAAGCAGAGGAATAAGAATACTACCTGACGTAGCCTCCTCCTGATACTCATCTGAGTGCTCTCTTGGATGGTCTATCAGGTCTCTATAGTCCGTAAATACGCATGGGTATTTACCATGTGTGTGTATAGTGAAATCTAGGCGGTTCACTATCTCACTGAGCCAACAAGCAGCATCTGCATGGCTACCTTCACTCATAGCCGTCAATAGCAGAAAGAGTGAAATGTCGATTGCCTGATGATCACAGAGTGGAGAAAAAAGTGTTGGATTGTTTTGGATAAGCTTGAAGCCTTTGGCGTTCCATTCTGCAATTTTCTTTTCTGTTTCAGATTTCTTTTCATTCTCGTTAATGTTGGCAAACCAATGCAACCATAAGCCCATCATTGCGATGCGTCCAAGGAGATCAAATAACTTCAGATTAACATCTACCCAATTTCGAGATTCAACCGCCATTGAAACAACATGACGCTTTTCGATGTGGGGAAATACTTTTCGCTCAAGGAGTTCCTCAGCAATGATCATATGAAGCTGAATGAGTTGACGCAGAACAGATATCATTGCCTTAGCATTCTTGTTCCTTTTTCCGATAAAAGGACGTGTTAAACACCAGACATTCAAGAGAGCAAGTTCACTTGCTCGATATGCAGCCTCCACATTGTTAATGTCACGGGCCCAGACAAACAATATCCAAAGGCAGACATAAATCTGACGCGCTGCTCGTACGCGTGTTTTTTGATTGGTAATCGATGTTTCCCGCAACTGATGCACAAGATCAAAGAAGTGACGATACGCAACATCGGGTTCGTCAACCATTGCCACGGCCTTTTGAAAGCTTGATTTAAGTGGCTTTGGCAGGATTTCTTCACGAAGTATTCCTTGAAGAATTAGCCCTGCGATCTTATCGCCATTCCATTCGTCAAATGAAATTCTATCCGTAGTATTTTGGTCAATATAGCCGCTAACCATAGTTCGAACCTGTTCTTGCATATCACCACCAAAACAGAGGCAGATTACAATCTTCAAGTTTTTATGCTTCTTGGGGATCCTTGTGGGAATGTAGGCGTCTTTTATCTCGTTGAGTGATGAGCGAAGGCCTTGAGGTGTCCCATCCCAGTCCTGGCGTGTTAAATCGCCCTGCTTGACGATGAAGAGAAATATTTTTTGTTCGCCATCGTCATCTTCACCTACAGCCGCAACATCCACACCATGCTGTGTCGTACCCCGCCCAGGACGCGAGTAGACCGTAAAGCCGAGCTCGCTTAACAGGTCAGGTAAGATGGCATCAAGTTCTTCACGTTCTTTGAGAGATGCAAGATAGTCACGGATAATTAGCTTCATGACTTCAACCTTTCCACGCGGAATACTCGAAGCATATAGTCGAGACCAATGGGGTCGATGACCTCTAAGCGTGGAAGTTCAACCATTGTAGTATGTTTCTGCAACTCAATTTCTACTGGCTTTCTCTCTCCTTTCAGTCCCTCAACGTATGTGATTGATCTTTTCCCATATAGAAGGACTGAACGCTTCACTATCCCGTGAAAAACAGATTTTTTCTCGGCCCGCCTCATTTCATCTCGCATGTGATCATTAAAACAAAGGCGTCCAATTTGGCGTTCGTGCTCTGAAGGGTGAAGTTCTTTTATTTCACCTACGGACTTAATATTTTCCAGATATAGTTTGTTTTCTTGGAGCGCAGTTTGAACATATGGATACGCTAGATCCTTAACGTCAATAGCATTAAGATAGTCCTTGAGTGTTCCCCCGTAGTTCAAGAGCAGCGGATCGAATAATAGGTTACCGATCGTGCGAGCAACATTGTCATCACAGATGCGCAATATTGAAACCAACACAGAACCAGAAATAACCGGTTGGAGGAAGAAATATCCTATAGCCTTTTTAGCGAGGAAAATCTGTTCTTCTGGTGAGAGATTAAGTTCTTGTAAGTTTAGGTTTAGCGGTTTCTCGCTTCGTTTAGGGTCGCGCAATACTTTACTTAATCCGTGACATAGAGTTGGTTGCCCGGAAAGCATCCAAGAAATAAACACCCGATGAAAACGATCTTCAGGTCCATCAATCAGTTTTCTGCTAAAGTTTTGAAACTCCGAAAGGTCGAGAGTATT
This sequence comes from Methyloligellaceae bacterium, assembly GCA_965224165.1. Lineage (GTDB taxonomy): Bacteria > Pseudomonadota > Alphaproteobacteria > Rhizobiales > CBDCYM01 > CBDCYM01. The sequence continues at coordinate 25,875 of CBDCYM010000010.1, forward strand.
TTCTAACGACGACAGAAACTTTGTTACAAATTCAATACTATGATTTGCGTGAGACGTATCCAGAAGTTGTCCCAATCCGCTATCAAGTTCCTGAATGGTTATTTTGTGCGACGGATCGAGCGAATAAAGAGCGTTCAGCAGCAGTACAATTACCTCCTCACTAAGAGCCTTTGCGTATCTTGAAAGGGCACACGCACAGCAATAGCGCGTTTGTGATCCAGGTCTTTCGCAGACTTGTTTGACGATGCTGTGAATATCGTCACATGAGATTTGATCAGTTTTTTCCACGATTTCTAATGCTGCCATCATTGTATTTGCGTGGAGTGTGTCATTCGGTTCGTTGTCCAAAACATTCAACAACGTTGAAAGAGATTTACGAGCTGAAGCAAGGGTAGTGTATTTCATACGGCCGAGGGCGGTGATAGCAGAAAGCCGCCTTTCATCGGTATACCTCTCAATAAATCCTTGCGCTTCTTTGATCATGTTTCCGGCTGTTAATGCAAAGATCAGAAACTTATTTGCGAGTGGATCATCTTCCTTTGCGGCATCAATAATTTCATGGGCCCGTGCTAAATCTACCTTGCACCACTCCTCAAATGCGGCATTTGGACGATGATTAGCAGCAAGGTCATCGCCGCCTTTTTCTACTAAGGCGTGGACACACTACATCATCTCATTTGTGGAGGCCTTTACCTTGGGTATCGCTTTGCAGAAAAAGTGTTGAACTATGAAAAAGTGAGTTCCTTTGATCTCCTCCAATTCTGAACTTCTAATTAAAGAAAGTAGATCTATCTTTCCTGCGTTATGAAGTCGAATACCCATTTCGATAGTTGAATCGAAATCTGAATTATCTAA
>CBDCYM010000011.1:0-7500 GCA_965224165.1 Methyloligellaceae bacterium
AAAGCTTTCAACCTTGCGCAAAACCTTTGCATCGCTATTGGAAATATCATTGGCAAGACGGCGGACAACTGTGGCTTGTCGATCTGTTATAGCCATATCTTCTATATCACTTCCAATATGGTTTTCCAAAGTTATTCTTTCACATAAATTTATGGCGATTTTTCTGAACAAAACCACTCAGTTTCGCGGCAGGCGATCACTATAGCTTTGATTCATGGAGTTATCTTAAGCCTGGTGGCATATTACGAAGATCCAGCGAAGCTCGTTTTGGGCTTGGTCAATGTCACCGGACTCAAAGGCAGCACGCATTCTCGCGAGCACGAATGGATTTATCTCATGGCTAAATTCGCGACGTCTGCGATCTGCATCTGGCACTTTAATGCCGAGCTGTTCGGCGCGCTTTAAAAGATAATAGAATTCTCTCGGGCCTAAGTCTGATCTGTTCCACCGAGCTTTAATTTCAAAGAGATCTAGAATTGCGAGTTTGTCGTACCGGCAAAAAGCGAGCCTTTTGAGACGCGTAAAAACACTTCGGAATTTTTTCTCCCCTGCACTAACAATTCGGCCAAATTTCTCGTCTGTTTCTCCAAAAGGCAAGTTGTAGGGAAAATATTCCGGACCCTCAGCTTTGGCCTTGGCAATGATCGATTTTAAGATTTTATGGGCGTTGCATCTGATAAGACTGGGGGCATGGTGGGGCAAAATATCTCGAACAAAGCTCTGCCGGACAGACTTCATTTTTAGCGCCTGAGCCCAATCCGGATAGAGGCGCTGAAATCCCAATATTTCGAGATCGATCACGGTTTGGCAAAGACCTGTTTTTTGTGCCTTCAGACTCTTTTCCGTCTCTTCTGGTGTGAGACCTTCAGAAAACTGGCGTTTTAAAAACGGGTGCCACGGACTCTCTTGGCTGAACCAATCCGCGGGCTTGCGCTCTTTGTGGTTTTGGAATGCGGTTATTTTTTCGGCGAAGGATATGGGGGCGTCGGTGGCTGATGTGGTGGGGGAGGGTGAGAGGAAGATTATGGCTGTGCTGAATATGAGAGATGATAATAATTTGGAATGTCTCAGCATTGTTCATTCCCCTCAGCAGGATCGAATTTGTGATCCGGTCTGCGCAGTTCATAGCATTCATCTATACTCTAATAGAGCGAATCATAAATCGTATTATTTGAGGGATGTATTTTACTGAATGAACGTGCGGACGGGTTGTAAACTCCGTCCGGCGGGGGGTATTCAAATGAATGAAGGTAAGAAAGTTAAATGCAATTACTTCAACGACGCACCTATCAATTCTCCAGAGGAAGATCGCTTCGGGATTGCCCCCTTTGCAAGAGCAATAGCACAAAGTATTGAACAATTAGATTCTCCCGTCGGCACGACAATTGCTTTAAACGGACCCTGGGGATCCGGTAAAACCTGTGCAGTGAATCTTATACGGCACTATCTAGGTTTAGCTGTCGATAAAGAGCATCTTATAATTGTTGACTTCAAATGTTGGTGGTTTCGCGGGGAAGAAGCACTGACACTTGCTTTCCTTCAGGAATTAAACACTGCTATAGCAAAAAGCCTTGGCGACAAGGTGAAGGGGCTGATTCCAAAATTAGGAAAGAAATTGCTGCGAGCTGGACCTATTGTGGGGGCGGCTACGAACATCGCGTCAGGTGGATTTCTTGGTGGCCTGTTTTCCGGATCAATGGATTTCGCTAAAGAATTTTTTCCTGATGGTGAAGGTGTCGAAACAGTTTTTAATGAGCTTTATACTGCTTTGGAGAAGCAGGAAAAGCGTTTTCTCTTGATTATTGACGACATTGACCGGCTTACCCCAGACGAAGCTCTTATGGTTTTTCGACTTGTGAAATCAGTTGGTCGGCTACCAAATGTCATGTATTTATTGGCGTTCGACCGAGAACTCGCTGAAAAGGCTGTTAAGGATCGATATCCGTCAGAAGGACCGCATTTTCTTGAAAAAATAATTCAAGCCAGTTTTGAAGTTCCTCTTCCTGCGCGTGATGATTTAAACGAAGCGATTCTTTCAGAAGTGGAGGAATGCTGCAAAGTGCCACAAGACCAGGCACGGCTAAAGCGATTCATGAACGTCTTCTACGATATAGTAGCACCGCTTATAACAATACCCAGGCACGTAGTAAGGCTCCGTAACGTTATGATGGTTAGCTGGCCACCAATTGCTAATGAGGTAGATGTGGCAGACTATGTTGCTTTGGAAACTCTGCGTCTTATTGAACCAAAGCTTTACAATGAAATTCGAACAAACAAGGAGCGACTTTGTGGGTTACGCAGCCAATTTCACCATAAAAATAATATGGAACAAGAACTACAAAACTTTGTTGGACTTACCACAACACCTAATAGAGAGCATGTGAAAATCGGATTAATGAGATTATTCCCTCGCCTGGAGGACATAGGATATGGAGAAAGCTTCTTAGCATCTTGGGAAGCAGAGAGGCGGATTTGTACAGAACAGCATTTTGATGCTTATTTTCGGATGGCACTTAGCGATGACGCTCTCGCTACAAGTGAGGTCAATGAGTTCATCCAAAATTGCGGAGATACGGAGTTCATACGCAAAGGTCTAATCAATGCCCGGCATACTATTCGCAAGAATGGCAAGTCTAAGGTTCCATTAATCCTTGACGAACTCAACGTGCATGCGCCCAGAATTGAAAAAGAGAAATTCGAACCGTTCATCTCCGCATTATTTGAAGTTGTCGACAAAATTTATCGAAAAGAAGATAGTGAAAAGGGTTTCTCAATAGGTAACACATACCTCAGGGTTCATTGGCTTATTCGAAAGCTCTTACTTGAAAGAACTGACTTAGCAGAGCGTACTGAAATCTTTCTAAAGGCGTGTAAGAATGCGGCTCTTGGCTGGCTTGTTGATTTCACAAGTTCTGCCATTAAAGACTACCAATCCGATGAAGGTAAGACACCAGAACCACTTGAGAAATGTTTGGTCACAGAAGATCGCCTTGTAGAGTTGAAGCGCCACACAATTGAGTCAATCGAAGAAGCCGCAACCACTGGAGAGCTAATCGTACATCATCGATTAGCATACATTTTATATAGGTGGCTCGAAATGTCTGACGATGAAGGAGCATCGATAAAAAAATGGACGGACGACCAGCTTTCACAAGACACAAATGTTGCTGAGCTCGCTCGCGCGTTTACAGGTGAAAGCTGGTCGCAAGGAATGGATGGCTTCTTGGGTGACCGAGTTGCCATGCGTCAAACGACAGTCGGCATAGATAGCCTTGAAAAAATAATGGATGTTAAAAAATTTCGAATTAAGCTTGAAGAACTTGAAGAAAATCAAACTCTCAAAAGCCCGTACATGGGGTACGTGAATGAATTTTTGGACGCATGGAAGGAGAAAGATAATCCGCCCAAGCGCCGAGATAAGTAACGCGTAGCATAACAAAAAACCACCGCAGCTCTCACCACGGTGGTTTTTGTAATCCGAAATTACATCGTAAAAAGGGGATTATCGCAAATCTCACTCTATCTTGTATGCCTGGCAACGACCTACTCTCCCGTGGCTTAAGCCAAAGTACCATCGGCGCTGAAGCGTTTCACGACCGAGTTCGGGATGGGATCGGGTGCAGCCACTCCGCCATAATCACCAGGCAAACGAGATAGAGTGATAAGAATTATCTGGTTTTTTCGCTAGTTTATTTCGCTCACGGCGAGTTCGGCCCTTCGGGCCTCACCGCCTGCGCGGGCGCGCCGCTAAGCGGCGGCGGCCGGTTGGCCTTGCCTCACCATCTGTAAACAGATGGTTCGGGATCAGAACCATACCGCATAAGCGATCAGATTTATCTTGGTCTTTTTCCAATGTTTCCGTATCCCGCTCTTACCGAGCAAAGCGAGGCAAGCGCAACGCGCGCCGGGCCTTTGGCCCGCCCTCGCGGAGCCGTTCGTGCACTTCGCACGAACTGGCGTGAGCGAGATAAATTTCCAATAAACATTGATAAATGAGAGCAAACAAGCCAATCGAGCTATTAGTACTGGTAAGCTTCACACATTGCTGCGCTTCCACATCCAGCCTATCAACGTGGTGGTCTTCCACGACTCTCAAGGGAGAACTTGTTTCGAGGGGGGCTTCCCGCTTAGATGCTTTCAGCGGTTATCCCGTCCGCACATAGCTACCCTGCTGTGCCGCTGGCGCGACAACAGGTCCACCAGAGGTGCGTCCATCCCGGTCCTCTCGTACTAGGGACAGCTCCTCTCAATTCTCCTACACCCACGGCAGATAGGGACCGAACTGTCTCACGACGTTCTAAACCCAGCTCACGTACCGCTTTAATTGGCGAACAGCCAAACCCTTGGGACCTGCTCCGGCCCCAGGATGCGATGAGCCGACATCGAGGTGCCAAACAACGCCGTCGATATGAGCTCTTGGGCGTCATCAGCCTGTTATCCCCGGAGTACCTTTTATCCGTTGAGCGATGGCCCTTCCACGCGGGACCACCGGATCACTATGACCGACTTTCGTCTCTGCTCGACTTGTCAGTCTCGCAGTCAGGCAGGCTTATGCCATTGCACTCGACAGCTGATTTCCGACCAGCTTGAGCCTACCATCGCGCGCCTCCGTTACTCTTTGGGAGGCGACCGCCCCAGTCAAACTACCCACCACGCACGGTCCCGGACCCGGGTTCACGGGCCGCGGTTAGATATCCATAGCTGCAAGGGTGGTATTTCATCTTGTGGCTCCACGCGAGCTGGCGCCCACGCTTCAAAGCCTACCACCTATCCTACACATGCCGATACGAACACCAGTGCGAAGCTGTAGTAAAGGTTCACGGGGTCTTTCCGTCTAACCGCAGGAACCCCGCATCTTCACGGGGAGTTCAATTTCACTGAGTCTGCGTTGGAGACAGCGGGGAAGTCGTTACGCCATTCGTGCAGGTCGGAACTTACCCGACAAGGAATTTCGCTACCTTAGGACCGTTATAGTTACGGCCGCCGTTTACCGGGGCTTCAATTCAGAGCTCTCACCCCTCCTCTTAACCTTCCGGCACCGGGCAGGCGTCAGACCCTATACGTCGCCTTGCGGCTTCGCAGAGCCCTATGTTTTTAGTAAACAGTCGCCACCCCCTGGTCTGTGCCCCCGGCCTCTGGTTGCCCAAAGACCGGGCCCCCTTCTCCCGAAGTTACGGGGGCATTTTGCCGAGTTCCTTCAACGCAGTTCTCTCAAGCGCCTTGGTATTCTCTACCAGTCCACCTGTGTCGGTTTAGGGTACGGTCTAACGTGGGGGCTATTTCCTGGGACTCCTTCGCTGCCAACCCAATCCAATAAGGATTGACAACTTACGAAATCCGTCACCACCCACTGGCCTGGGAATATTAACCCAGTTCCCATCGACTACGCCTTTCGGCCTTGCCTTAGGGGCCGGCTAACCCTGCGCAGATTAGCTTTACGCAGGAACCCTTGGACTTTCGGCGAGAGTGTCTCTCACACTCTTTATCGTTACTCATGTCAGCATTCTCACTTCCGATACCTCCAGATGCCCTCGCGGGTCACCCTTCACAGGCTTACGGAACGCTCCGCTACCGCTCAGGTGTCAGATATCAGGTGCCACATGTCAGGTTCAGGTGTCAGTTATCAAATGTCAGGTATCAGAGATGGATTTACCGCAATTTTTGAGCAAGCCCGTTGAGCATCTTTGAGATTTCTCTCATTTGCTCATCCAACTTGTTCCAAGATGAATTTTCAAGAAATCCAAGATCCTTAGCAAATCGGAGCCATAGCTGGCTTTCATCTGCACTACCCAAAGCAATGAGCACGTAGCGCCTAAACTCAGCGCTTGAGCCTTGTTGCTTAGCTCTACCTTCGGCAAGGTTAGCACAGATTGATTTACTAGATCGCCGTAATTGACTCGCAAGCTCATATTGTTCGCTTACAGGAAAATCTTGGCTAATCTTATGGATTTCTAACGCCAACTGATACGCTTTTTGGAACACGATCATGTCCCAAACCGCTGGCGCTTTCTTGTTTTGAAAATTCTGCTTATTTTCCATCTTTGACACCTGACACTTGATAACTGACACCTGAACTGACACCTGACACTTGATAACTGACACCTGAACTCGCAGCTTCGGTGCATGGCTTAAGCCCCGTTACATTTTCGGCGCAAAAACCCTTATTTAGACCAGTGAGCTGTTACGCTTTCTTTAAAGGATGGCTGCTTCTAAGCCAACCTCCTGGTTGTTTTGGGGTTTTCACATCCTTTCCCACTTAGCCATGACTTAGGGACCTTAGCTGGCGATTAGGGCTGTTTCCCTTTCGACTACGGACCTTAGCACCCGCAGTCTGTCTGCCGGATAAACCTTCTCGGTATTCGGAGTTTGGTTAGGTTTGGTAAGGCTGTGGGCCCCCCTAGCCCATCCAGTGCTCTACCCCCGAGAGGATAAGTCCGACGCTCTACCTAAATAGATTTCGCGGAGAACCAGCTATTTCCAGGTTTGATTGGCCTTTCACCCCTAGCCACAGGTCATCCCCCCATTTTTCAACATAGGTGGGTTCGGCCCTCCAGTGCGTGTTACCGCACCTTCAGCCTGCCCATAGCTAGATCACCTGGTTTCGGGTCTAATCCAACGAACTCAGTCGCCCTATTCAGACTCGCTTTCGCTGCGCATACACCTATCGGTTTAAGCTTGCTCGCTAGATTAAGTCGCTGACCCATTATACAAAAGGTACGCGGTCACAGTCAGGTATCACGTGTCAGGCATCAGGTATCAGCAAAATTCTGACACCTGGCATCTGACACCTGAAACCTGACCGCTCCCACTGATTGTAGGCATTCGGTTTCAGAGTCTATTTCACTCCCCTTGTCGGGGTGCTTTTCACCTTTCCCTCACGGTACTTGTTCGCTATCGGTCGCACACGAGTACTTAGGCTTGGAGGGTGGTCCCCCCACGTTCAGACAGGATTTCACGTGTCCCGCCCTACTCAAGTCTTTATCACGGCATTACCTGTACGGGGCTGTCACCCGCTCTGGCCCAACTTTCCAGAAGGTTCCAGTTATCCGTTCAAAAGCACTGGCCTGGTCCGCGTTCGCTCGCCACTACTAGCGGAGTCTCGGTTGATGTCCTTTCCTCCGGGTACTTAGATGTTTCAGTTCCCCGGGTTCGCCTCGCTGCCCTATGTATTCAGACAGCGATACCGCCGAAGCGGTGGGTTTCCCCATTCGGATATCCACGGATCAAAGCTTGTTCGCAGCTCCCCGTGGCTTTTCGCAGCGTACCACGTCCTTCATCGCCTGTGTGCGCCAAGGCATTCACCAAATGCCCTTAAGTCACTTGATTGCTCTCATTATCAATGTTTACTGAAGTTGATTTCCCTCACGGCTATTTCTCGCTGCAAAGCAGCGAGAGCCTCCGGGTGGGCGGCGCAATGCGCCGGGCCGCAGTCGCGGCCTATGCGCTTAGCACAGACAACATCCCATATATTGAGGAAAACCTATCGCTTATCTCTCTGCC